>CADBRR010000127.1 GCA_902797145.1 uncultured Eubacteriales bacterium
GGTAAATTTGAATTTCCTCATGTGGGGTCATACGACTATTGCCCTGTTTGTGGTTGGCAAGATGACCCAATTCAGGAAGACGAACCTGACGAAGATTGCTGTGCAAATCAAATGAGCCTTAACGAAGCACGAGAAGCATATAAGCGTGGAGAAAAAATAGATTAAAATTACAAATAATAGGATTAATGCAAGCATCACGATGAAAATTGGGGTGCTTTTTTATAAATCTCAGCATATACATTTTTTGAAGAGCAAATAAAAAAGCTTTACATAAGTTCAATATTGATGTAAACTATAATAGTAAAAATCATTATTGATTATCAAATATGAAAGGAAACGCTGATAATGTTTGAAAGTCATGCTAAATCGGACGGCAATCATTCAGCAGATGGAGTTAATACTCAAAATTCCTTTGAAAAGACAGTTGAAGATATAAATAATATTGAAATAAATCAGTCGGTTGTAACGAAAAATGATGATATAAATGATTTGAAGGAAAATGAGAGAGTGGAAGTATCATCAAATGACAACGCAGTAACTGATTTTGATGTTGTGGAGAAAAAAGAAGAAAAAAATAGCGCCACAGTAAAAAAGAATGTCAGATCAAAGAAAAATGTGAGCATTGTTCATACTGAAAAAACGACCAAGCCGAAAGCAAAGAAGAATACTGCCAAGGAACAGAATAATAACGCTGATAGTAATTTGAGTGAAACAGGAACTGTAGTAGAGCAAGAGAATATAAAAACAGGCATAGTTAAACGAATACCTTTTAAATCAATGAAATCGGATATAAAAGGCAAGCGAATGGAAAAGTCAGAACAAATTAACAATGATGAAATAAAGATTGAGCCTGAAAAAACTATATTGCCCATAATAGATATAGCGAAGCTTAATGAAGCAAAGACTGAGCCTGTAAATGAAATAAGCGATGTAATAGATGCTATTCCGGTAAATGGTAGGAAGTTACCATTCAAGCCTGTAATGGTCAAAAAGGATATTGAAGTCAAAGTTGAAGAAAATCAGTCCATAGAAGAGCCTGAACAAAAATCAGAGAATGCCGTGCCTGAATCGACTTCTGAATCTACAATTTACGAAAATGATAATATCGTATCAAGCGTGGAAGAAGTACAGGGCAGCAATGTTTTATTCGATACATTGTTTGAATCATACAAGGATAGGTTAGCAAAGGCTGCAAAGGCAGAAATTATAGAAAAAAATGAAAAGCCCAACAATGATGATAGCGAGAAGTCGATACCATTTAAAAAGGTTAAGAAAGAAGACGAAGAAGCAGATATAAGGCCTCCGTTTAAGCAGATAAAGAAGAAAGCGGAAAATGAAAAAGTTCAGACTATTGAACGATACCTCAATTCTGCAGGCTGTCATGTTATGATAAAGCCTGATGACGGTGCGTACAAGTTTTTGTCGCCGCTTTCTGTTAAGATTGGTTCAACGCTGCATCTAACAAAGGATTTCCTGCATTTTATGAGAAAAAAAAGCTCTGCAAAGGAAACCAACGATAAGACGAATTATCGTTTGCCGTCATTTGAAAAGACGCTTGAAAAAACGGGCAGTATGAAAGAGGCAACAATTCAGAAGCAGAGAGCAGATGCAATAGTAGACCTTGCAAAAACGTTGAGCAATCATGGCATAATGTCATGCAAGCCGAGCAGGAGTATAGGTACAATATTTGATTGCAAAATATCGTGGTCAAATAAAGTTAAATCGTATATTGATGGTCAATGGTGCGAGATATACGCATATAACACGATAGAAAAGGTTTTGAAGAAGTTGGCGCTTAAACATAAATGTGATTATGAGGTTATGAGCAATGTTGAAATAATCACAGGCGGAGTTGAGAGCATAAGTGACAAGAAGAATGAACTTGACGTTGTGTTTAGAATAGCAGACAAGGTATTTATGTGCGAGGTTAAGAGCGGAAGCGATTTTGATATTGAAAAGTATACGGATATTATGATAGATAAAATCAAGTTGCCGCTTGAAAGGCTAATAATACTTGCAGGCGAGTCGGAAAGTTACGAAGCGGAAGTTATGGCCTATTTCCATGACTGCTATGTATGCAATACTGAAAAATTTGAAGAAAAGCTCGTTGCAATGATAGAACGCTCATTTGGCGAAAGAGATGGTGAGGAAAAATGAAAAATTTCGATTACAGCGATATAAATACATATAGGCAGCTTAAATTTGATTCATCGAAGGAAAGAAGGCCTATTGAAAGAGAAAACGCTTATATTAAGGGACAGAAAGCAGTTATTTCATATGACAAGAATGCAACAATTGAAAGCACAGTTGCGTTTGCATACAATGGAGGAATAAATCAGGCAGAAAAGCATATAGTGTCAATCCTTGCTGTATTAGGTGGGGTTGCATCACCTTATTGCGTAAAAAATATGCTTTATATGATGGGTGTTCCTATGGGTTCTGAACCGTTCAACAGAAGCCGTGACAAGCTTCATCGTGCAGGGCTTGTATATTTCATAAATTATGAAAAGGAACAGCCACGAACAGCAGTTATGCAGTCTGTTCCTGCGCAGAGAGTTCCCGGTGCGGGCAGTAAGCCTGTTCAGAAAGCAGAGCTTAAATGCGATGTTATGGCATTGACATATGCAGGTTACTTTTTTGCTGAATATCTTGGCGTTAAATGCGATATATCAAATCCGTTCAAGATGCTTGATAGGCATATATTGAAAGTTAAAATATTTGCGCAAGCGGCTATGCTTGTTACAAACTATATTAAAAATATGCCTGTTGAGAAATTCGCAATAAGGCCTGACATAAATTATGATGATGGCAGGAAGTCTATTTCGCCCAACGCATATATGCGCATTGGTGGTACAGATTTTTATGTACTCGTTATTAGAAACCAGGATACATGGAAGGATTACCTTGTAAATAAGCTTAACGAATATTCTGATTTTATGGTTCAGGAATCGAATGCAGAAAATGTACCGGTTCTTATTATAAATGGTGAAAGCGTTGATATGAACTTTGAGGTAAACGAGCTTTTGCGTGAAAACAATATAAATCTTAATGTTGCATTCACTGATGACCTTGCAATGTTTGGAAACGGATTCAAGTATTCTCTTTATGACTTTGATGATGAAGGCAATGTAATTCTTTACTCGCTTATTGATGATGAAGAAAACGCTTCTGATAATCAAACAACTGCACAGAATGAAGAAAGCGTATTATCAGAAACAATAGAAGAATCCGAACCTGTTAATGAAGAAAATAACGAAAAGGCTTCTGAACCTGAAAAGCTTGAAGAAAAAGAACCTGAAAAAGATGTTGAAGAAAAGCCTGTAAAGCCTGTTAAAAAGCAGGGTGTAGCAAAGAAAAAAACAGCCGCAGAGAAAGCCGATGCAAAGGACGAAGCTGAGAATAAGTCTGCGCAGAATAAATCTGCTAAATCTAACAAGGCTTCAAAGAAAGAAAAAGTAGAAGATTCAGCGGTAGAATCAGTAGAAAAGGAAGTAAAGGCTGAGGAAAAAGAAGCAAAAGTTAAGGAAAAGAAAGCGGAAACAGCAAAGAAGACTTCCTCAAAACAGCCTGAAGAGAAGAAAAAGGCTACAAAGGCGGTTAAAGCAAAGAAAGACAAAGAAAATAGCAGCGAAAACGCAGAAATTGAACGCAATGTAATGACTGAAGAGGAAGCGAAAGCTGTTTCAGAAGAAGTTAAAAAGAGCGTTGCAATGAAGATGATAGCAAAGCAAAAAGCAGAAGCAGAGATGCGAGAAGTGGAAAAGAACAAGGCTGCACAAATTGAAGAAAAAGTTAATGAAACGGAAGCTTCAATGGTAAATTCAGTTGAACAACCACAACTTAGTAATGAAGAAGTTGAAGAGATGAAACAAAGATTCAAAGCGAAGCTGCTAAAAAATTAAAATTATGCCCCTACAAAAAAGGGGCTTTCTTTGCCCCAAAACAGTTATAGCGTTTGAAATTTGAAAAAAACTGTGCATAATATATATTAGTTGCATAAATTTATGAATAAGTTACAATAATATGGTTGATTTTTAAGAATAAATCGGCTAAAATAATAATGCAAAATGTATGTGAAAAGAGAAAGGAGATTTTCATGAAAGAATATATTGAACAGCTTGGAATTATTGCACCCAAGGCAGTTTATCGTAATCTTAGTCCCGCACGTCTTACAGAGATGGCACTTGAGCGTAAGGAGGGCACATTAAGTAGCACTGGCGCATTTGTAGTTTACACAGGCAAATATACAGGTCGTTCACCTGAAGACAGATTTATTGTAGATACACCCGATGTACATGATGAAATTGATTGGGGTAAAGTTAATATGCCTATTTCAAGAGAAAAGGCTGATGCTATCTACAATAAAATGACAGCATATCTTCAGGGAAGAGATATATTTGTATTTGATGGGTTTGCAGGAGCTGACAAGGAATATTCACTTTCAGTAAGAGTTGTTACAGAGCTTGCAAGTCAGAATATGTTCATTCACCAGTTGCTCGTTCGCCCCACAGAGGAAGAGCTTGCTCAGTTTAACCCTGAATTTACTTTGTTGGTTGCACCTGGCTTCAAGTGCGTACCCGAAGTTGATGGAGTTCATTCAGAAGCTGCTATAATTATCGACTTTGAAAAGAAGCGTGTTACTATCGCAGGCAGCCAGTATTCGGGCGAGGTAAAGAAGAGTGTATTCTCAGTTATGAACTATCTTGTTCCGCATAAGAATGTTTTCCCGATGCATTGTTCAGCAAACATCGGTAAGGATGGCGATACAGCTTTGTTCTTTGGCCTTTCAGGAACAGGCAAAACAACTCTTTCAGCAGACCCTGAAAGAATGCTTATCGGCGATGACGAACACGGCTGGTCAAAAGACGGCGTATTTAATTTTGAAGGCGGATGCTTTGCAAAGTGCATAAACCTTTCAAAGGAAAATGAACCGTTCATATGGAATGCTATCAAGTTCGGCGCACTCGTAGAAAACGTTGTTATGGACGAGGAAACAAGGGAATTTGATTTTGCTGATAAGAAGTATACGGAAAATACTCGTGTAGGTTATCCGGTTGAATATATTCCTAACGCTGTTATCCCCGGTGTAGGTGGACATCCTAAGACTGTAATTTTCTTGACAGCTGATGCTTTCGGCGTTCTTCCGCCTATCTCAAAGCTCGATAAGAATATGGCTATGTATCACTTCGTTTCAGGTTATACATCAAAACTTGCAGGCACAGAAAGAGGCATTGTTGAACCGCAGACTACTTTCTCAACTTGCTTTGGCGCACCGTTCCTTCCGCTCCATCCATCAGTATATGCAGGGATGCTCGGTAAGAGAATTGAAGAACATAATGCTAACGTATATCTTGTAAATACAGGTTGGACAGGCGGTCCTTATGGCGTTGGTTCAAGAATGAAGCTCAAGTATACAAGAGCTATGGTTTCAGCAGCACTCAAGGGCGAACTTGAAAATGTTGAATATGAACTCGATCCTATTTTCAATGTTATGATTCCGAAGACTTGCCCCAATGTTCCGTCAGAGATTCTCAATCCTAAAGCAACATGGGAAGACAAGGAAGCATACGAAAAGCAGGCAAAGGATCTTGCTGCAAGGTTTGTAAAGAACTTTGAGAAATATACAAATATGCCTGAAGAAATTGTAAACGCAGGTCCTAAAGCATAAAAATAATATCTATTATAGGCAACGGTTAATCCGTTGCCTTTTCATGTATTGACAAAAAACGACTAATATGTTATGATTATACTAACAAAAATTGGAGGTATTATCATGGGAAAAGATCCAGGAAGAAGTTTAAGGACAGTATCAAAAGTTATGTTCATTTTATCTATTATCGGTTCGGTTATTCTTGCGATAATGTGTTTCACTGAAGCAAGAGAATATTCGACATACAGCAAAATGTATGGTCAACTTAGGACAATCGGTTTTGTAATATTGATCGTATGTCCGCTGATTTCATATATTCAGCTACTTGTTTATGATGCAATAGGAAAAATGACAGAGAATACTGAATATCATGTTGATTATTTGAGAAGTATTGATAAGAATATTGCACTTCTTAATAAGAAAGTTGCTGATATTGAAGGCAAATTGCCAAGCGATAATGCTGATGATAAAAAAGAATAATTGATTTAATACTTTGAGGCTTAAATTTAGCCTCTTTTTTTTACAAAGAAATATTTTTAGTTGAACTAAAGTACACTGTTGATTAGTCAGATGCAATGAAGTTATTGAGAATTGTTGCAGGTCATGAAAATTAAATTTTTTAATTGCTCATTGAAAAAACAATGGGCAATTTTTTATTATAAAAAAATAAAAATTGCAGATACTAATGATAAATAAAAATTCAAGGAGATTTGTTATGGAAAAAAGACCTATTGATTACGAAAAAAAGAACGACAATGATTTACCTTATGACGATACGATGACGGAAAATACATTTATGGAACGTAACCCCATCGCATCCTGGACCGAATGTACCGGCTTGACTCCATCGGCAGTTCTGACAGAAGTTGCGGCAGAATCGTATGGTGAGCTTTACGGAATCCATAAGATGAAGCCTGTTTTAACCGATGAAGAAATGACTGAAAAAGAATTTAAGAAATAATTAAATTATTTGAATAAAAAATTCTAATTCGGGAAAACTTGTTAATGTCAGATAAAAAGAAAGGAGCATAGGAATGAAGGAAAACATATCGGAATTTTTTAAAGAAAAAGGCTTGCTCGTTATCGCAGTTGTATGCCTTGCAATAATGGGTATTGCAGCAGCGCTGCTTCTCAATAAAGGCGGTGACGATATAATCGAGGCGAAAGATGCGGAGCCTACTCAAGACGTTCAGGGTGTAATAAAATCAAACGATACAAAGTTCAATGAAATTATTGAAGGCTTGCAGACACCTGCCCCGACAAGGCAGCCAGCTAAAACACCGACACCTGATTTTACACAAAAGCCAGCAGAGGAAACAAAAAGACCTACTCAGACACAGAACAAGGCACAGTCGCCTGTTAAGGGTGAGCTTTTGTGGGGATTTGCACTTGATGAGCTTATTTATTCAAAGACACTTAATCAGTGGATGACACATTCAGGTGTTGATATTGGCGCAGCAAAGGGCAGCGAAGTAAAGACACCGCTTGCAGGAACTGTTGAAAAGGTATTTACAGACGGTGCGCTTGGTGTGACAATAATCATCGACAACGGAAACGATACAAAGACTTTGTTTGCAAACCTCAAGGAAGAACCGCCTGTTAAGGCAGGGCAAAAGGTAAACGCAGGCGATGTTATAGGCTATGTTGGCGACAGCGCAATTTCTGAGTGCGAAGAAAAAAGTCACTTGCACTTTGAATACCATATAAATGGAAAACCCGTTGATCCTGAAAAGTATGTTAAGATAGATAAAGCAAATAACGGTTAAGAGATTTTTAAATCAGTTAATTCTCCTCCCTAATTTATTATAAATGACCGGCACCGATTTTTTCTTCATTTTCTCGGTGTCGGTCGCATTTTTAAGAGTAATTATGATGAAAGATTTTGATATTTATTTATTTAATGAGGGCAAAAGCCGTTACGCTTATAAAATGCTCGGCTGCCACAAATGTAGTGATGAAGCTTATGAATTTATGGTTTATGCGCCGAATGCTTTTAGCGTATCGCTTATAGGTTCTTTTAATGATTGGAATATGAACGCTTCGCCTATGAGCTTGATTGGCACGAGCGGTATATGGTATATAAAATGCAAAGCAAACGAAAACGATTTGTACAAATTCGCAGTTAAAACAAAGCGTGGAAAAATTCTATATAAAGCTGATCCATTTGCGTTTATGAGTGAAATAAGACCTAAAAGCGCATCGCAAATTTTTACTTCCGCATATGAATGGAATGATAAAGATTATATTTCTCACTCAGGGTTTGATTGCCCTATGAACATATATGAAGTGCATCTCGGTTCATGGAAACAGGGGCTATCATACAGGCAGCTTGCAAAAGAACTTGTAGAATATGTTTGCAATATGGGATATACACACGTTGAAATAATGCCTATATGTGAGTATCCGTATGATAAGAGCTGGGGTTATCAGGTTACGGGTTATTATTCGCCAACGAGCAGGTATGGTTCGCCTGATGATTTCAAGTTTCTTATAGATAGTTTTCATAAAGCTGGAATTGGTGTAATACTCGATTGGGTCTGTGCGCATTATCCTAAAGATGAACATGGCCTATATATGTTTGATGGAAGTTTTTTGTATGAAAGCAGCGACAAGCTAATGCGTGAGCAGATGGAATGGGGAACTGTGATGTTCGACTATTCAAAAAAAGAAGTACAAAGCTTCCTTATTTCAAACGCAATATATTTTTTAAAGGAATTTCATATAGACGGCTTGAGGCTCGACGCTGTAAGCAGTATGCTGTATCTTGATTACGGAAAAAAACAAGGACAATGGAGAAAGAGTGAAAAGGGCGATAATATAAATTATGATGCGGTAAGGTTTCTACAAAATCTTGCTGAGGCAGTTGGGTATGAATGCCCCGAAAAAATACTTATTGCCGAAGAATCAACAGCATTTCCGCTTGTAACCAAACCGCCCTACGTAGGCGGACTTGGATTCCATTATAAATGGGATATGGGTTATATGCACGATACGCTCGATTATTTTTCAATGCCGGTTGATGAACGCAAAAATCATATTGAAAAGCTGACTTTTTCGATGCATTATGCGTTCAGTGAAAATTTTGTACTTCCGTTTTCACATGATGAAGTTGTACATTCAAAGTGTTCAATGATAAATAAAATTCAGGGAAGCTATGAAGAAAAATTTGCTCTTTTGAGGCTTCTTTATGCGTATCAGTATACACATACGGGCAAAAAGCTCAACTTTATGGGGAATGAGATAGCGCAGTTCATGGAATGGAACGAGGCGAGTTCTATCGAGTATGATTTGTTAAAATATGAAAAACATCGTAAATTTAAATATTTTGTTGAGTGCCTGAATAAACTATATAAGAGCAATAAACCTTTTTACGAGATTGATACATCATGGGATGGATTCAAATGGGTTAGCGTTGACGAATCTTGTCAAGGCGTTATTGCGTATATGAGGACTGACAAGGAGGGAAAAAGTATATTGTGCGCTTTTAATTTTACTCCCGAAGCATGGGAAAAATATGAATTTCATATAGATGGAAATTATGTGCTTAATGAAAAATTTAATACTGACGATTCTGAGTTTGGCGGAGCAGGAAGAAACAAAAATCAAAATTCAATTATGGGTAAAATGGGAAAATATCCCGTATCGCTTCCGCCATACAGCAGCGTTATATTCGATGTGGAATTGATATGAACAAGAAAATAATTGCAATGCTGCTTGCAGGCGGTGAGGGCAAGCGTTTACTTCCGCTTACGGAAAAAACAGCAAAGCCTGCAATAACTATTGGCGGAAAACAAAGAATAATTGATTTTACGCTTACAAACTGCGAACGCTCCGGTATTGATACAATTGGTGTTTTAATGCAGTATAAACCGTTTGAGCTTAACTATAAAGCCGAAATTCTGCTTCCCAAAGCAGAATATTTAGGCACTGCAAATGCCGTTTATCAGAACTTATCGTTCATTGATAAATTTTCTACGGATTATGTGCTTATTCTGTCGGGCGATCATGTTTATAATATGGATTATTCTAATATGCTCGATTTTCATATTGGAAAGCAAGCGGATTTGACTATTGCAGTAAAAAAAGTACCTATTGACGATGCTAATAGGTTTGGTATAATGATTCTTGATGCAGATGGCAGAATAACGGATTTTGAAGAGAAGCCCGAAACGCCTAAATCGGATACTGCATCAATGGGAATATATATTTTTAATTGTGATACGCTAAAACAATTTCTTTCGCATGGCGGAAATGATTTCGGTAAGAACGTTATACCTGAAATGCTTAATTGTGGAGCAAAGATTTATGGCTACAAATTCGATGGTTATTGGAAAGATATTGGAACGATTGAAAGCCTGTGGGAAGCAAATATGGATTTAATAGGCGATGAGAACGCAATTATTTCAGATAATTCAAATATTCTTGGCGATGTTGAAAAGTCGGTTATTTCTGATGGTGTCAGCGTTGGCAAAAATAGTTTTATTACAAACTCTGTTATAATGCCCAACGCTGTTATTGGCGAAAATGTTATTATAAATTACGCAATAGTAGGCGAGGGCTGCTGCATTCCCGATAATTTTATTAAGAATAATCAAAGCATTGGCACATATATATAAAATTATAAAAATTATAAAATTAACGAGTGACAGAAAATGCCACTCGTTTTTTAGTATTTAGTTTTCAGCTTTTTTGCCGCTGCTTATTCTGCCGTTAAGGAGATCTGCAACCTTAGGAATAAGTGAGATAACAAAGCAGATAGCGAGGTCAGGCAACATATATGTTGCATTGTAAACGATTGAATAAACCCATACATTCTGTTCACCAGCACCTTCATACCAGAAGATAACGCCTGCAAGAACGTGCATAATGAGCCTTGCAATACCAGCAACTATAACTGCAACGGGGAGGTATGTAAACTTGCCGAAGAGTTTTTTGCTGCGAAGCGGCATAAACAAGCCTGCAAGTCCGAGTGCGCCGAATGCAAAGATATAATCTAAGAACGGCTGTGCCCAATGGATAACATACGGTCCCTGTATGAACTGCAATACACCATAAACGAGCGAAGCTGTAAGACCTTTCCTCAAACCAAAATTGTAAGCATAAACGATTATAGGAAGCATTGATGCAAGTGTAATTGTTCCACCGTTAGGCATCTCAAATACTTTAACATACGAAAGAACGAATGAAAGTGAAACAGCAAGCGCACCATAAACCATTGCTCTTGTTCTATCAGCCTGTGTTTCCGAACCATCTCTTTCATATGAAATAGCGAAACCGAGAATGAAGTAAATCAAGCAGCCAACAAGCGCAGAAATGATGATTTCGGTCATCGTATCCTTTATGAGCTGAACGAGTTCTTCAAGTGCCTCAGCTTTCTTTTCTGTCATCTTTGCTTCAAGCTCTGCTTCATCTAACTTTTCTGCAAGTGCTACTCTAAGCGAACTCTTGTTGTCTTCATACTCGTTTTCGTCTGTTATGCCGATTTCAGCATAAGCATCTTTAAGCTCTTCATCGCTTAACGTCTTCATAATATCCTTGCCAATAGCCTTTTTGAGATCTTTCTCTGAAGGATTGCCTTCAACATTAATCAAAGCAATAATGTTGAGGCAGAGGATAGATATGAGCGCTACAACAGCAAGAACTGCAAAGCCTCTCACAACCTGATTGCGCTTGCCCGATTTTTCGAGCTTTTCAAGTGCATTTGAGCGCTTGATGTAAATGATTGCACCTACTATGAGTGCAACAGCTATGCAAATGCCTATCCATACGATTGTAGGCAATGAGCTGAGCTGTTCAAAAAGTTCAAACTTCATTTCTGAACCCTCCATAAATTATTATTGCATAAAAAATCCGCATATCCAACAAATCTGTCAGATATACGGCATATAAAATACAACATTCATCATATTCTCAAGCCGCATTCCCTACCATAGCATTATCTAACAGGTTCAAAGGGTACGTTCTCAGCGTTTTACAGCGCCCCCAGCGGAATTTTCTATTGCAGTAACCTTTAGCTACCGAACATATTTTACATAATATGATGTTATTTGTCAATACTTATTTTCTCATTGATTTAGGTTTTCCTATTATTTCTGAGAAAATAATGCTTTTAATCAGATCATCGCTCGATGTCGGAATTATATCTGACAAGCTATTTTCGTTTGAGCTTTCAGTTTGAGGCTGATTCATATCATTATGCTTTTCATAATGAACAACATTAACAGGCTCGCATTCTTCAAACTTTCCATCCATACTTGTTTCCATATGCGCATGAGCACCGTTGAAGCTCGGTTTTACAACGTGGCGAGGCTTATTATATTTATCATCATCAATAACGCTTGAAACGCTTTCACGAAGGCTTTTTGCATTCGCCATTTCATGCGCTCTGCGCTTAAGCTCCGCCCTGCGTTGCTCTTGAGTTTGCCTGTCGTATTCACGAACTTCATCATCGCTCATGTGTGGCGTGAATACAGGCGTGCTTCCGTCTTCATCATCTGAGCCGAAAAACATATTGAAAGCTTCGCTGTCTATTCTGTTATTATTTCTGGAATAGTCAGCTTGATTGTTTTGATTATGATTCTGATTATTTCTATTATTTTGATTTTTTGTCTGATCCGAAATCGTCTTAGCAAAACCAACAAAGAATATAATCAACATAGCAAAGAACATAATGGGAAAAATAAAATCCATAAAGCTCTTCACTCCTTTCTATATGTTTATCTTTTATCAGTTTTTATCCTTTTTATCGGTCTGCTGTGCGCTCTTGGGCTGTGCGCTCTTTGCGATATTGTCACGCATACTCGTATCTGCTTTTATGTTTTCCATATTGTAGTAGTCCATAATTCCGAGCTTGCCTGAACGGAACGCTTCTGCTATTGCAAGCGGTACCTGCGATTCTGCCTCGATAACCTTTGCACGCATTCCCTGAACCGCTGCGATGTTTTCGTGTTCCTGTGCGATAGCCATTGAACGCCTTTCTTCAGCTTTTGCCTGAGCAATTCTCTTATCAGCTTCTGCCTGGTCAATCTGGAGCTGAGCGCCGATATTTCTGCCAACATCTACATCTGCTATATCTATTGAAAGAATTTCAAATGCTGTACCTGCATCAAGGCCTTTATTAAGAACTGTCTGAGAAATCAAATCAGGGTTTTCAAGAACATCTTTATGCGTGGGTGCTGAACCTACAGTTGTAACGATACCTTCGCCAACCCTTGCGATAACAGTTTCTTCACCTGCACCACCGATAAGTCTGTCGATATTTGCACGAACTGTAACCCTTGCTTTCGCACGAAGCTCAATACCGTCTTTTGCGATAGCTGCAATTATAGGTGTTTCAATAACTCTCGGATTAACGCTCATCTGAACAGCTTCAAGCACATCACGGCCTGCGAGGTCAATTGTTGCTGCCTGATTGAAGTCAAGCGGTATTCCTGCGCCCTGAGCTGCGATAAGTGCATTTACAACTTTATCTACATTACCGCCTGCAAGATAATGTGATTCAAGCTTGTTGAGCGAAAGCTTCAAGCCTGCCTTTGTAGCTTTTATCATAGGATTGATAATTCTTGCAGGAATAACTTTTCTTATTCTCATACCCACAAGCTGGAAAATGCCTACTCTTACGCCCGAAGCCATTGCACTTATCCACAATCTAAGCGGAACATAGCGCATAAATACTGCAAGCACGATTATAACTATTGCGCCAATTATTATAACGCTTGCTGAATTTGCCGTTATAGCGGCAATTGTTGGACTGAATACGAAATTCATACTTCACATACTCCTTTTGATTTTATATTTATTTTATTATTGTGAACAAATAACATACAAGGTATATAAACGCTATGAAAAGCGGAATGCCTATTATAAGCTTTATCCAATCTTTTTTGCGTTTTTCTTCGTAATCCTGTGTAACTCCCTGTTCATTATATATATTATTGCCCCCAAAATCCTTTGTAGAACATTTAGGACAAACTGAGCCTGATTCATAAACAGTACCGCATTCTTTGCATATTTTCATGTGATTTTTCTTCACCTCTTAAAGCTCTGATACAGTTATCTTAAACTTTTCAACAGCTATGATTTTTATTTTTGTTCCTTTTCTGATGTATTCAGAATCTGAAACGACTTGATATTTTTTGCCGTCAATAAGTGCATTCCCTGCCGGCCTTAAATCCGTAAGGCATACACCGATTTTATCTATAAGCTTTTCTTCAGGTTCTGAAACCACAATTGCTTCTTCTTTAAGTACGAGCGGAGATCGCCATATTATTCCGTTCTTTGCAGATTTTATAAACAGCACTATAAATACAACAAGTACTGCAAATACAATTCCTACCGTTATAAGCGCCTCCTCCAATGTGCTTGAACGAAGATAAACAGAAACGCCAAGACACACAAGCCCTGTTATCCCGCAAATGCCAAATCCCGGAATTGTGCATTCTGTTATAAGCAACGCAATTCCAAGCACAAGGAATAATAATGCAGGCAAACTCCAACCGAGAACATAACCTACTACGCCATCCATAACCATTATTCCTCCATTACTTATTTTGCAGTATTATAACACCTAAAATTGAAAAAGGGAATACCTGAAATCATAATTCTTTTCGGAATTTTTCAGGTACTCCACTTTCTTCATATTTATATAGTGCTCCAATTTTTTTAAGATTTTTTTATGAGTGAAGCAAATCTATCCTCAAAAGCTTGATTGAGTTTATTTACAGTTTCTTCGCATACTTCATTCACAAAAATGAATATCATATCGCTTTCATGCCCAACGACTACATCATGAATCGCTATCGAAACGGAGAGTAATTCATCTTTAATAATATTGTTTAGCATTTGCGATTCATCATAAATCACATTGACATATTCATTTGCGATAAGCGATTTGTTTGTGCTGCTTGCATCATCATTTCCAATAGAATCGAGCGCAGATGAAACAGAGTTAAGCTGTAACTTCAATTTATCAACATTCTTTGCGCTTTCGCTAATAGTTGTCAAAGCTAATTTTTTTTCGTTAAGTTCAGCACGATTTTTCTCAACATCGGCAAAAATGTTGTTTCGAGTCAAAATCATTTCTTCAACCGATTTTGCAACATTAACGATAACTTCGCTATCTTCGGGCGTTTTTGTAACGAGCTCCTTTAACGCATCTATTCTTTCTTCAATTTCCTTTAAAATGCGGCGATGATTTTCAAGCTGCTGCTTCGTCTGCTCTATTGTCGGAATAGATGCAATCTTCTTTTCGATTGAGCGTCGTTCCCTTAAAAGCACATCTATCTGTCCTTTATCGGGAAAACTTGCAAGCTTTCCCTTTATAAAACCAATTTCTTGATTTACTGAATTATACTCTTGCTTGAGCGCATCGTTTTCTTGCGTGAGCAGCGCAAGCTCCTCGTTATATTTGTTGAGTTCCTCATCAGACGGAACAATTTTATCAATACGATTATTGCCCTCCTGCGCAAGTTCAAAAATTGCACCTTTGAGTTTTTTATAATCTGCTTCGCTTAAATTCTCTTCAAGCTCCATATCAAGGTATGTTTCGCAAAGCACCTTTAAACTTTCTGAATATACGAATTTATCCATTTCTTGGAAAATATCGTTTATCTCGTTCACACCGGTTACGAAATCCTTAAGCAGCTTATCATCTTCTGATAATTTAGCAGTTTCTTTGATTCTCTTCGATGCCTCATCTATCGACTTTTTGCAGTTCGCTATTTTGTCATTATTAGACTGCATTCTGCGCATAATATCTTTGTTTTTTGCGCTTTCTTCAGTGAACCTTGAATTGAGCAAAACTGCTTCCTCTTGAGATAAATTTGCAGACTCTACTATGTTGTCAATCTCCTGCATTCTTGCGAGCAACGATTGTTCATCCGACTTTATCTGCAATTTTTTCTCAACAGAAATTTCAAGCTTTTCTATATCAAAACGACGCTTTTCTGCTTCTTTTTCCGATTTTTCAAGCTCAAATGGAGCATTCATTATGCTTTCATATTCGTCAATCCTAATTTCTGCTGATGAAATATTATTGTTTAAAGCTTCAATGGCTTCTTCTGCTTGTGCAATTGCTTTTTCAATGCTTTCTACTTCTTTTGAAAGCTCATCTGCTGAACTATCATTTCCATTCTCCACTTCATTAAGCGATTGAGTCAAGCTCTCTTTCTTTGCTTTTAAAGAATCAATAACCTTTTGTGACGGCATTCTGTCTATGCGCTTTGAAACACCTTCATCAAGTATTGCTTTGAGTATTGCGCTTTTTATATCTTCGCTTTGATTTAGCAATTCCGATATTTTCTCCGTATCAATTATATAGTTCCAAATATCAAAATTATTCTTATCAAGCCCTGTTGCGCTTGAAATTGCCTTATCTACGTCAGAACCTTTATGTATAGTATGCCCATCGGGGAAAGTAAGTATTACGCTCGCATTTGCCTTTACAAATCCGTTTCCTCTGAGCTTGGGTCGTTCATATGAGGGGTTGCGCTTTATTGTATATCTGCCTTCCAATGTATCGAACGAAAGCTCTACATAACTTTGCATATCGTTCGCTGCATCGGCGCATCTGATTATATTTTCTCCGCCGAAGAGCGCATAGAATATAAGTTCGGGCAAATCAGAAAAACTATAAAATACGGATACGGCATTTTCATTAAAGTTTATAGTTGTTATATCTTTATATGTTCCAAGTGCGGATACTGTTAAGGTTATCGGTCGCATAAAACTCTCCTGTAAATTAATCATACTTATTTATATATTATAACAGCATTGTACTATAATTTCAATTACTGAATAAACATTTAACATGAATATTATGAAAAAGAAATTTATTATAGTTTATGCAGTAGTGCTGTTTTTATCGTTGGTTATTCTTCGTGGAACTTTTTTTAAGCAGTCATATGAACTTGTACTTGAACCCGATTCGCTTATATATGTGCGTGTATTCAATGAAAAGACCGGCAAAGTTATGAATATGGAACTAAACGATTATATCGTAGGAGTCGTAAGCGGTGAAATGCCTGCAAATTATGAAATGGAGGCTTTAAAAGCGCAGGCAGTCGCCGCAAGGACTTATGCAGTAAGAAAAATCGACTCGCTCGGTGGTAATCCGTGTAAACCGTTTGCAGATTTATGCACGTCAAGCCGAAGCTGTCAGGCATGGAAAAGCGATGAGGATTTAATTAAATTGTGGGGTGATAATTATGAAACCTATTACAAAAAGATAAGAAATGCCGTTTTTGCTACCGGCTACGATATTATTTTATATGACGGAGAACCGATAGAAGCACTATATCATTCAAATTCAGGCGGAATGACGGAGGATAATGAAAACGTGTTCTCTGGCGATATTCCATATCTTAAAAGCGTTATCAGCGTTGGTGAAGAAAAATACAACGATTATTCAGCAGAAAAGGTCGTAAGCGCAGATGAATTTGTAAAGACAATAAATGACAATGTTCAGGGCGCAGGTATGGACAAGGAAAAAATTCGTGAAAGCGTAAAAATCGTTTCAAGGTATGATAGCGGAAGAGTTGAGTTAATAAAGCTTGCAAATGCTGAAATATCGGGAAAACAGTTTAGAAAGCTGTTTGATATTAGGAGCGCAAATTTTACTATTGAGTTTAGAAATGATGAAGTTGTTATTTCTACTATTGGGTTCGGGCATGGCGTTGGAATGAGCCAGACTGGCGCAAATACTATGGCAAAGTCAGGTTGCGATTACAAGCAGATTTTAGAATATTATTATTCAGGGGTTGAAATAGTTGATAATGCGTTTGCAAGCAATGGATAACTTACAAATATTATCACTAAACTTGACAGTATTTCATTAAAAAATTATAATAAAAATACAAAATCTAAATTGCATTGTGCATATAACACAAGATTAGTAAGAAATTAAGGCGGAATAAAAAATGAAGTACGATTTTACTTATATGGATTTTATCGAATCAATGTTTAGACAGCTGGGGTATTCAAACCCTAAAGATGGTTTTGAAGTACAGCAAATAGCATTATATGATACTGATGAGGATTCATTAACGGAGCGTGAACGATTTATAATGATACTTACCACAATAAAATATGAGTTGGAGCACGATATGCTTACACCTGAATTGAAGGACGAGTTAGATTTGTATTATGAAGAAGTTCATGAAGGAAAATTTGACGGAAAACTCGATGAAGATGAGGAAGAAAAGGTTTTGTCAGATCTCGATGAATTTTATAATAAAGTATTTGGAAAACAATAACATAACGGTAAGTATTTTCAGCACTTGAACATGGTTCGGGTGCTTTTATTTTATTTAAATATTGGGTAGTAAGAAAATAAAAAAGTGTTGACCTTTTAACATAAAAAGGTTAAAATTATAATGTATAGCTATGGAGGCTAAATTATACAAATAATTACAATTTTATATGGAGGAAATTCATATGTCCGATTTTAAAAATGAAATAGGCGTTAAGGTTCCGAACATACTTATGCCTAACAAAAAGGTAGATATTACAAAGTGGGCAGTTGTTGCTTGTGACCAGTTTACATCACAGCCTGACTACTGGGCAGAAACAGAAAGAATCGTTGGTGATGCACCTTCAACACTTCGCATAACTCTTCCCGAAATCTATCTTGAAAAGCCCGGTGAAGCTGAAAGAATCGAAAAAATCAACGCTACAATGGACGAATACGTAGCAAACGGCATTCTTGAAGACAAAGGTGAAGGTTTTGTATTCATTCGCCGCAGCTGTGAAGGCAAGACACGTACAGGCCTTGTAATTGCACTTGACCTTGAAGATTACGATTACACAAAGGGTTCAACAACTCTTATCAGAGCTACAGAAGGCACTATCGTTGAGAGAATTCCGCCGAGACTTCGTATTCGTGAGAATGCACCGCTCGAAACTCCTCATATTCTCGTTCTTATTGACGACCCTGAAAGAACAGTTATCGAACCTATTGCAAACGAACTCAAGAATGCTGAAAAGCTTTATGATTTCGATCTTATGCAGAACGGTGGACATATCGAAGGTTATTTTGTAAACGATGAAGCTGTTATCAAGAAGGCAATAAATGCAATGGCAGCGCTCATCGAACCCGAAAAGTACAAGGCACAGTATGGCGACAAGGCTCCTTTGCTCTTTGCACTTGGCGATGGCAACCATTCATTTGCAACAGCAAAAGCTAACTGGGAAAAGAAGAAGGTTGGTCTTACAGCTGAAGAAATGGAAAACCATCCTGCAAGATTTGCACTTGTTGAGCTTGAAAACGTTCATGACGAAGGCATCGTATTCGAGCCTATTCACAGAGTAATGTTCAACCTTGATACAGAAAAGGCTATCAAGTGGCTTGAAGCTAAGCTTACAGAACAGAACGGCAACTGCGAAATCAAGCGTTTCCCGAACAAGGATGCTTATGAAAGAGCAATGAAGAAGCTTGACAAGGCAAACGCACACATCATTCCGTTCATCACAGCAAGAAGCTATGGCTATATCAAGGTTGTAAATCCTGTTGCACAGCTTGAAGTTGGTACACTCCAGAACGCACTTGACATCATGCTCAAGGAAATGGACGGCGCAGTTATCGACTATGTACATGGTGCAGACGTTGTTGAACAGCTCAGCCGCAAGAAGAACAATATGGGCTTCCTCCTTCCTGCAATGGACAAGAGCGCATTCTTCAAGACAGTAGTATTTGACGGTTCACTTCCGAGAAAGACTTTCTCAATGGGTGAAGCTAACGAAAAGCGTTACTATCTTGAATGCAGAAAGATTAAATAATTATTTTAAATTACTGTATATGAAATTTATAACGGTGTGGCGGTTTATAACCGCTGCATCGTTCATTGAATTTACATAAAAATAACTTACGGAGTTGACGATTTTGACTATGAAGGTTTGCAAATTTGGCGGAAGCTCGCTTGCTGATGCCGAACAGTTCAAAAAAGTTAAGAATATCGTGTTATCTGATGATGCACGTTCATTTGTTGTGCCGAGTGCGCCGGGCAAAAGATATAAGACCGATATAAAGGTTACTGATTTGCTTTATGCTTGTTATGATAAGTCAGTTCGTGGAATGAGTTTTGAAAACGAGTTCAATATGATAAGCGAAAGGTTTAACGAAATAAAGAATCAGCTTTCACTAACGCTTGATATAGATTATGAGCTTGAAAAGATAAAGAATGAAATTCCGCTTAAAAACAGGGATTATGCGTCGAGCAGGGGCGAATATCTCAATGGAAAACTGCTTGCAGAATATCTCGGATTTGAATTTGTTGACAGTTTTGATATAATGATTTTCGATTACGAAGGCGTACTTCTTGATGACAAGACGAGGCGAGCTGTCCGCAAAAGGCTTGAAAATGTTGAAAAGGCAGTAATTCCGGGCTTTTATGGCAGAGATATGGGCAACAATGTAAGGACTTTTTCAAGGGGTGGTTCGGATATAACAGGCTCGCTTATCGCATATGCGCTCGGTGCTGATATATACGAGAATTGGACCGATGTTTCGGGATTTTTGCTTGCAGACCCACGAATAGTTGAAAATCCTGTTGGAATAGAAACAGTTTCGTATTCAGAACTTCGTGAGCTTTCATATATGGGTGCAAATGTTCTGCACGAGGAAGCAACTTTCCCGGTAAGAAAGGCAGGAATACCGATAAATGTTAGAAACACTAACAGACCCGAAGATATGGGTACAATGATAGTTCCTGACAATGCTGCGAGGGAAAGCACGTTTGCGCTAACGGGAATTTCGGGCAAAAAAGATTTTGCAATAGTTACGATTACGAAAGAGAGAATGAATAGCGATTTAGGCTTTGCAAGGCGTGCGCTGCACGTTTTTGAGGCGCTTTCGATACCGATTGAACATATGCCGGCAGGAATTGATACGCTTTCTGTTGTAATTCATCAGAACGATTTAAGAGAAAAAAGGGATATGCTTATAACTGAAATCAAGCGAACGCTCGGCGCTGTCGAACTGTTTTTTACAGAGAACATATCGCTTATTGCAGTAGTAGGCAGGACTATGAGCAGGGATATTTCATCGAGTGCGAGAATGTTTACAGCGCTTGCATCTAAGCATATTGATTTGAAACTTATAGACCAAGGTTCGAGCATAAGCAGCATCATTATCGGTGTTGATAACGATAATTTTGAACCTGCAATAAACGCTATTTATGGAGAATTTTTCAGATGATAGGTACGCTGTTTAATTCTGTTCAGGCGGTTTTTCTGATAATGCTTATGGCGATTGTTGGCTTCGTGTTCGGAAAACTTGGCTTTATAAAAAGCGATAACAAAAAAGTAATTTCAAAATTGCTTATGAATATCGCTGTTCCTTGTATGTGCATTACGAACATATTTTCGCAATTTTCGAGGGATAAGCTGTTCGAGATGGGATCGCTGATATTTATACCATTTCTTGGCGTTATAATTACGCTTGCGTTGAGTTTAATTGCGGCAAAGGTTTTAAAGCTTGACAAACGAAGAAAGGGCGGATTTATAGCAATGTGTTCGTTTTCGAACGCAATGTTTGTAGGACTTCCTATGTGCAAGGAGCTTTTTGGGGATGGGGCAGTTCCTGCGGTAATGTTTTATTATCTTATAAATTCGACTCTGTTCTGGACAATAGGCAACACGTACATTCAAAAATCGGGTGAGGTTGCAAAAGATGCGGATTTTAAGAAAACTTTAAAGGCGGTTATGTCGCCACCGCTCGTTACGATGCTGTGCGCAATAGTTTTACTGCTGCTCGATTTTAAAATGCCGGAAATAGTTCTAAAATTTGCAGGATATTTCGGTTCAACTGTAACTCCGCTTGCGCTTATTTATATAGGATTTGTAATGTTTGAAACAGGCTTGCGCAATATTAAATTCGATAAAAGCTATATTTTTGTAATCATTATGAGATTCTTGGTAAATCCGTTAAGCGTATACTTGCTTTCAAAGCTTGTAAATGCAGATTCAATGATTGCTAATGTTTTTATTGTTGAGGCATCAATGCCTGTTATGGTTCAATCGGTCGTTGTTACTGCCGCAGCTGAGGGTGATGAACCTTATGTTGCTTCGGGTATGAGCCTTACTACGCTTTGCTGCTTCGTGATTATTCCTATACTTATGCAGCTTATCGGCTGATGTTATTTTAAGTTAATTTAAAGTTAATTGAAGGTGTGTAATATGAGATTTATTCCTATAAGAAGTGGTTCGTCAGGAAATTGTACCCTGATAGAATCAGATAATACAAGGTTGCTCGTTGATGCAGGGCTTACAGGGAAAGTTGTAATAAAAGCGCTTGAGGATATCGACATCGACCCAGCTACTATAAATGGAATACTTGTAACTCATGAGCATAGCGACCATATAAAAGGCGTTGGAATACTTTCAAGAAAATTCGGACTTCCCATATATGCAAATGAAAACACGTGGGGGGCGATGAAAAACGAAATTGGCAAGATTCGTGAAGATAATATAAGGTTCTTTGAATCGGATAAGGAATTTATACTCGGTGATATGTGTATACTTCCGTTTAAAACACCTCATGATAGCGTTGAATCTGTCGGATTCAGTTTCAATCAAGGCGGGAATAAGGTTTCGATTATGACGGATATAGGCCATGTAAGCAACAACTTATTAGATGCAGTTGCAGGTTCCGATTTATTGTTAATTGAAGCGAATCACGACGAGGAAGTTTTAAAGGTTGGCAGCTATCCTTATGCGCTAAAACGAAGAATTTTATCGGATCATGGTCATTTATCTAACTATAATTGCGGAATTGCACTTTCAAAGTTATATAAAACAGGCGTTAAAAACGCTATACTTGGTCATTTGAGCCATGAAAACAATTATGAACCGCTCGCATATGAAACAGTCCGCTCGGTTCTAAGGCAAAACGATATTCCCGATTGTGATTTTAATGTTATGGTCGCACACAGGGATGCACTTACTGGAATATTTGTAGTATAACTATTCGGAGGAAATAATATGGATAACAGAAACAGCGTAAAATCGGGTTCAAGGTTTTTTCTTATACTGCTTTTAGTATATCTTGCAGCTTCAACTGTTTTGTCGCTTTTTATAACTTCAGGCAGCATAAGCGCAATGTGGCTTTATGGATTAAGCGCAGTTTTCGTATCTGTGCCATGTATGTTCGTGCCATCTATTGCAGTATTCAAAAAACAGGGATTTATAAATAAAAAAGTTGGAATTAAAACTATTCTTTGTTCGGTATTCTTGCTCGTTGGATTGTATCTTTTGAGCACATCAATAGGCTCAATTGCAAGTATTCTTATTCAGTTGCTTGGTGGTCATGAACTCGATACTCCACTTCCTAATATGTCGGAAGCAAACCCAATTTTGACAATTCTGTTCATATGCTTTATTCCTGCGGTTGCTGAAGAAACCATGTTCAGGGGAGTAATTCTCAATTTCCATAAATCGCTTGGAAGAACAAAATGCGCTGTTATTAATGGATTGCTGTTCGGACTTATGCACGCAAACCCGTCAGGGCTTCCGTCTTTATTCCTTATTGGCTATTTCCTCGGACTTGTTGCTTATGATTCAGAATCACTTTATCCCGGAATGATAATTCATTTCCTAAATAATCTTGTTTCACTTGTGCTTTATATGTTTATGGCATCTGATACAAGTATTATTTCAGATAGTAGCCTTGCGCAAGCTGAAATACCTGTTTGGCTCGATTTGCTTATAGTTTTCGGTATGCTTGCTGTCGGAATTATAATAACGTTCTTTGCTTATAGATTATTCAAAAAGAGCGTAGGCAAATATGAACGCAATGAGGAAAAATATGGTGTGGATAGGTTCTTTGAAAGCGATGAGGAAATTGCGCTTTATGCACAAAGACCGTCCGTTGCATCAGCATCATTTATTGTAAGCATAATAATTCTTGTTTTCTTGAACGCTATTACATTTATGACTTATTTCTGGCCCGTATCGCTTGATGGATTTTTTAAATAATTTGAGTTATGAATATAAAAATAGTTTGTGTTGGAAAGCTAAAAGAGAGGTTCTTCCGTGACGGGTGCGATGAGTATTTAAAGCGACTTTCAAAATACGCATCGTGCGAAGTAGTAGAGGTAAACGATGAAAAAACTCCCGATGGCTGTTCCGAAAATATGAAAACGCAGATAAAGCTGACAGAGGGACGAAAAATACTTGATAAGATAAGCGAACAGGAGTTCGTTTTAGCGCTTGCGATAGACGGAAAAATGTTTACATCTGAAGAGCTTGCAGATAATATAGAAAAGCTTATGAAGAACGGAAAGAGCAAGCTGTGTTTCGTTATTGGCGGATCGCTTGGACTTTCCGATGAAGTTTTAAAAAGAGCAGATATGAAAATATCGTTTTCAAAACAGACGTTTCCGCATCAGCTTTTTAGGGTAATGCTGCTTGAACAGATATATAGATGCTTTAGAATAATTAATAACGAACCATATCATAAGTAATAAATATGAGGTAAAATTATGGATGAAAGAGAAAAAATAGTTTATGAAACGCTTGAAAAGCTCGGCATAGAATATGTGCGTTTTGAACACGAAAGAGCCGATACAATGGAGGATTGCGAGAGCATTGGCAGTGAAGTTGGTGCTGTTCATTGCAAGAATTTGTTTTTGTGCAACAGACAGCAGACGGAGTTTTTCCTGTTAATGATTAGAGCTGATAAGAAATTCCTTACTAAAGACGTTTCAAAACAGATAAACAGGGCAAGGCTCAGTTTCGGCAACGAAGAAAAACTCAAAGAGCTTTTGAACCTTTATCCCGGTTCTGTAACTTGTATGGGACTTATTTTCGATAAGGATAAGCAGGTTAAGGTTATAATTGATGAAGACCTTAAAAAAGAAAAAATGATTTGCGTTCATCCAATGGTTAATACAGCTTCTATAGCTGTTAAATGGAGTGATATTGAATCGTTCCTTGCATGGTGTGGAAACGAAATTATGACCGTAAGTATTCCTGCAGATTAAGCAATATGAAGAGAAAGACTGCAAAACAGATACTTGTTGAATCGTTCCATGAGATAGCGGAGAAAAAGACGATAGATAAAATTACTGTCAAGGA
>CADBRR010000128.1 GCA_902797145.1 uncultured Eubacteriales bacterium
CATTAGAATATCCACCAAATAGATAATTTCCTTCATAATCATAAAAATCCCATGTTGAACCATTATATGCTGGAATAATAGAATTTGCAGCCATTCCCAATTCTACGATGTTATTAACGTTGTTTAATACATGCTTTTTGTTTCCATCACTATCAATATAATAAGCATTACCATCAGTATCTACAACAGGAGCAATATCATTAGTAAATGGTCCAACCTTGACAAAGTTATTTCCAATTGACTTTCGCCCCTTTTCATTTATATATCCCCATGCCTTGCCATTATATACAGGGCATAATCCTGAGCTATAAACTCCAACTTCATCATATTCATTGTTAAAATAATACTTGTATTCCAACTCAGCCATTATTTCACTTATATAAGATGATGACAACTTACGTTTTGATAACTTTTCTGCAATTTTAAAACATTCAATATACTCGTTCATATTATAATTTACTTTCATAGCATATTCATATGATTTTACATCTTTTGGATATGCATTTATGAATGTTTCACCCCATTCTTCTGCTGTACGAATCTGATCAAACTCAATATACATTTCTCCGATTTCAGAATATAATTCTACCGATGGGCGTTCATCAATTGCGAGAAAATAGTTTTTGTTTGCGTCAACTAAAATACCATTTCCTCTGAAAGATCTTGCAGCATTTATATATTCATTGTAACGATTTTCAGCTTCAACTTTTGTACTATTAAGAGAATAAATTGATATCAAAAACAAAGCTACCAACACTAAAGGAATCAAAAACTTATAATTTTTCATACATTCACCTTCCTATTAAACAAATTGATAAATAAGTTCCAAGAACAATTGATGGACCAAATGGAATAGCATCCTTTCGATTTTTTTTCTTTGTGATAAGTAGATATGCAGCAATAAAGAATGATATAATCAAGGAAAGGAACACAGCCCCCCATATGCGTTCAAGCCCTAACATCAGCCCCATAACCACAAACAACTTAATATCACCAAATCCAATTGAATTTTTAACGCAAACAGCACATAATCCTGACGCAATTAACAACGCAGCTGCAGCTATTCCCTCTGAAAGAAGTTGCGTCCATACTAAGTCATATTTAAAGAGAACTTCAATAACTAATATAATAATTCTATATATAAGACCTATTACAATAAATAGATTTGGTATCCTATACGTTTTAAAATCAGTATATGCTATTGGCCAAAGTATTGTAAGCAATGCCAAATACTTAATATCTTCCCATATGCTGTTTTCATTTTGCGTTAAGGCAATGTAAACTGATATAGCTACTGTAAAAATTATCAATATTACACAATAAATAATTGATTTTGTTGATAATAGTCGCTTTTTTTCACCATCAGCATTACTTAAATATAGTTCTTTATTTTTATCAATCTCACGAATTAACGCAAACATTCCAACTATGCATAAAATGAATGTAATAATAGGTAACAAGTATATTTCCATCATTAATCCTCCGAATCTCAATAAAGCTATGGCGTATCATCGTTATTATCGCCACCATTTTCGTTGTTATCTATAGGAGCTGCAGATCCATAACCTTTTACTATTTCAACTTCAACATCTTCTCCGAGTGCTCGTTTGCTCTCAATAAATTGTCTTATTGCTTCAGCAATTACATCATCAGGTGCATTGTCAGGAACAACCAAAACTATTTTCAATTTTCGTGTTTCAGGATCAGATTCAATAAGTACTCTGTTACCATTACTATCTGTGACTTCAATTGGATCAGATAGTTTATCGGCAGCATTATATAAATTACTATATGCTTCATTAAGTTTATCAATTATTCCTTGAGGATCTTGATATGAATTTTCTTCAGTATTTACTGAAATAATTGAAATTAATTCATTTTTATCCTTGTCAAATGCATCAAAGCCATGTCTTGTATCAGTATATTCATATTTTTGCTTTTCTTTGTCAACAATAGCTTTACCTCTTGCCAATACATTATCCTGATCCCATACAGAATCTCCACCTCTATCAGCAGGCGTTATATTCTTTTCAGGATTAATCTTAGATATTCCTCTACCCCATGCAAGCGTTTTCGAGCATTGACGGAACGTAAATTTAAAATCAATATTTAGTAGCTTTATAACCTGAACATCGTATGTTACTACAAGTTGAATAACATTCGATTTTCCGAATGCAGCAAATGTGGAATTTCTGAAATTTAGCCCGGCAAGCCCATTTACTACTCTATATCTTTTAAGAAACAAATCCGGATTATCACTTTTGCTGGCTTTAAGATTTTTCTTCATAAAAGCTTTTCCAATTACTTGTCCAAGAACAGATTTTCCTGTCTGTAATGTCTGATCAGCAGCCATTTCAGCCATCCCCATAATAAATTGCTTCGGGTCATCTGCAATTTGATCAGCATACCTTGTTACTAAATCATCTACATTTTGACTTCCGGAATTTATTGCGTCGACCAGACCTGATAAGTTTGCTGTTTCTATGCTTTCTTTGCCATCACTAAGTGCATCCATAAGTCCAACAACACCTTCTACCGTTACTCTTCCAGTTTTTTCTGCCTCTTCTGTACCGGCATGAATCGCTGCTTCCATCTTATCAATGTCAAGTTTATAATAAAGATAGGAGTATTGGGAGATTTCCTTCGCAGCAGAATTCAATGCTGTTCCAATTCTTGCCTGAATATAACATATATTTACAATTGATAAAACTGTAAAAATAGTGAAAATAAATGCTGACAATGATATTGTTGCTTCAACAACTATTGCACCATTTTCTTTTTTGTTTTTCATACCCGTTACTCCTTAACAAAATTATTTTTCAACTGCCTTAAAAGCTTTTCCTGTCTCCTGTGCATATGTTTCTGCATAACTGCCCTTTATATCAAGGATTGTAACATCTGTATTGTAAAATGCGTCATATGC
>CADBRR010000129.1 GCA_902797145.1 uncultured Eubacteriales bacterium
TATCCCCTTTATAATTTTTATTGGTATATATTGTTTATTTTATTATATACGATTATTAACACTTATACAATAATTATTTTTGTTCTTGTCGAAGTTCCTATATATACTTTAATTTATTATAGCACAATGTATGTACGATAAGCAGTACAATCAAAGAGTCGGACTAAAAAATCCGACTCTTATCATAAAATATTTATTTACGGAAGGTATTTTTGCGGAATATCCTCGACTTCGAGTGTCAAATATTCCTCCGTTTTTGCGATTGGAATACCTGCTTTTCTGCATCTTTCCTGGCGGTTGGAATTCATATCGTCAAGCATTCTTTCCATAAGTCCGGCATTTCCGTTTGAAACATCGACTTTTTGTCTTTGCGCAAGATATTCGCAGACTTCATCGAGTTTTTTATCAAGATTATCGCTTATCAAAACTCCGCCTTTTTTCGCCATAAATCCAAATATCTGTTTAAGCTCAGGTCCCGTATAATCTTCAAGCTCGATAATAGCAACTCGCCTCGAAAGTCCATCATCGAGTTTTCTGAATTCGTCAAGTCTGTTTTTATATACTGCGAACACGACTACTATCGGGTTTTCGGGGTCGTTCATGGGGCTTATAAGTGCCTGCATACCGCCTTTTCCATCAGCTTGGTCTATGAGCTGGTGCGCTTCGTCAACGAACAAAAGTGCATTCTTTTCCCTCGCTTTCTTGACCTCTTCTTCCGCTCTGCCACGAACACCATTTACATAACTTGATGTAATTGCGCTTGCATCAAACGTATGAGGAACAGGCGTTCTTACGACACCAAGAACATTGAAAAGTTCCGACAATAATCTGCCTATCATTGTTTTACCCGAACCCGGATTTCCAACAAGTATTATCGGATATGGTCTGAACTTTTTATTAAATGCCCTCGCTTCAAGCGCACTGTTTGAAAGCCTTCTAAAATGTTCAACAAGCCCTGCACGACCTACAACTTCATTTTCGAGCTTATGCTGTATTTCTTCAAAGTCGCTGACCTGTTTATCCATACAGCCACGTTCCGGGAGTCGTTCAAGATATTTCTTCGGAATATCGTCTTTAACAAAAATTCGTCTTTGCTCGTTAAGAACCTTTGTTCCGTCATCAAGCGTTACAGTAACCGGGATATTTTCTTTGTTACAACGTTCGATTCGCCTATCGTCCATTTCGCCGAGCAACGTTTCAAGCTGTCTTGCGCTTCCGCTCGTTTTTTGTCTTTCACGATAGAGCCTTACGCAAACCTTTGACATTATATCTAAAACTTCATCGGTACAGCTTCTATTCTTTTTTTTGCACATAACCTTGAATATTTCAAACAGCTGAACATCATCATATTCGGGCAATTTTATAACTTCAAGTCTGCTTTCAAGTCCTGCATCGAGTTTATAAAAGCTTTCAAGCTCATCAGGATATACTGCAAATGCAGATATGAACTGTGTTTTATTCGTCATAGGTGCAATGAAAGTTCTGAGCGCACCTTTTCCATCAAAATGTTCATTACAAAGCTGATGCGCTTCATTTATAAACAAAAGTGCGTTCCTTTCCTGTGCCTCTTTTACCCACGATTTAGCTTCTTCAATAGAACCTCCAACATATTTGCTTGCAAGGTCGTTGCCGTCTTTCGTTATAATATCGGGGCAGTTAAGAACATTTATTGCCCTTAAAAGCCTGCCAAGCAGATTTGCAACAACATCTTTACCACTTCCCGGAACACCGACAAGCACAAACGATTTCATTCTCATCTTATCGCTATCTGCACCGAGTGCCCTCGATTCTTCGACCCTTTGCTGAATCTGTTCAAATCTCTTTACGAGATATTCAAGGCCAACATATTTTTCAAGAATATCTTTTTTAAGCTGTTCCATTGAATCCGATGAATTAACAGGCTCGAACCACTTTTCATCGACTTTATCTATATCACCGTCCGTATTTTTTTCTGTAAACGGAGCATCGCCATAGAAATCTTCTTTGAGTATAACTTCTCTGTCATGTGAAACAGCTATGCCGGCAATAGTTCTTGCAAGCGTTGTCATATCCCTTGCGTTGCCGAATGTACGCCTATCTCTCTTCAGATACAAATGCTCCATATAATTATCTATCGGCTGGGTTATATCATCTGAAAGCTCTCCATCGTAAATATCGCTCGAAAGCGTAAACGAAAGTCCTTTTAAATTTTTAAGCTTATTTACAAAAATCTTCCTTAAAAGCTTCGGCTTATAATCCTCGATATGTATTTCATTCCCGCCAAACCTACTTCTAAAGCCCGGATCTATTGCGAACAACTTTTCCATTCCGTCTTTATAACCCGTCAGCACAACGCAGATATGCCTTGTCGGGTCAGTCATAATTCTATTGAGCGTCTGAACAATTTCAGGACCGCTACCTTCGTTATTAAGTCCGCCGTCTTCATCTGCAAGCTGAGGCGCTTCATCAATGAGAAGAACTCCGCCCTCTGCCCTATCAGCGCATTCCATAACAGCATGAGGTATTCCTGCAACAAGCGAGCTTGTCAAATCAGATTTACCTACGCATACGAGCTTACTTGTCGGAAGAAGTTGCTCTTCATAAAGGATATTTGCAATATGCCTGCCAATCTCCGTTTTACCTGTTCCGGGATTACCTGTCAAAACAAAGTTTGGTATTTCAACATTGTGACCTGTTCTTGAAGAAGTCTGAACGCCAACAAGCCTATCAATACAAATATCATCGTGGCGAATAACCGTTTTTCCGATATATTTTGCAACTTGCTTGCGTTTAAGGCTGAATACCTGATTAAAGAATTTATATACTTCTTCCCAGCCCTCGATGTTTATCTTTTCGAGTTCCTTTTTACGTTCCTCTTCAAGCTCTTTTTGGCTTACCGCCCTGCCGAATATCTCAATAGGTGAATTTTCATTAAACTCAATTACATTTTCTCCTGTTTCATCGCATTTTTTCTTCATCCACTTTTCGATATGGTGAATCATGAGATACATTGTCGGATCATAATCACCCCTTGTGTAAAGCTCCGACTCGTGAATAATCGAATGCGAATACTCCCTCATTTTGCTATATGAAAGCTTTAGCCTTACATTCTTACCATCATATTCAATGCCCTGCATACTTTCGTACATGAGCAGCGATTCAATTTCGTCTTCGCATGGTTCGCCTATATGAATACAGTTATTCCTGTTGAGAACTGTATGCTCTCCCTCAGTTTTTAAAAACTTTACTCGAAGCGGCGAACGATTAAGCGATGTCATTATCATATTTTTGTCAGGGTCTGACGGTGCTTCAAATATGCACAATGCATTGCTCGTTGGCTGGTCGAGCATCGCTATTATCTGGTCGAGCAATCGCCTGTTCGTTTCGTCCTGACTGCTTTCTATAAAGTCAAAAATATTATAAAATACTACAGCGAACTTTTCGCCCCTTGCTGCAAATGTCGTTATTTCCTGAATAAATTCACTATTTGCAATTCCTATCTGGCTATAACGAATTTGCTCTCCGTTATTATTTTCCTGCGCATTCTGCTGCGCTTCATGTTCATTATTAGAATTTTTGTTCGCATTTTCTGTTTTTTCATCTGTTATATTATTTGATTCCGAAGCAGCATTGCCTCTTGCAGGAGGCTGTCTGCGCCGTCTTGAAGATTGCGATGCACGCTTCATCATATCCGTCATGGTGGAAGACGAAGAGTCTCTTTTTTGAGCGTTTGCGCTTGAACCACCACCGAAGAAGAACCTTGCAGACTCCTTATCATAACAGTATTTGCCCTTATTTCCTGCACCGCCATAGAATACAACGTGCTCATAACCTCTGCTCTTCAATATTTTTGCGAGCATCGGATTGAACGCAACAGGCTCAGATACGGGGCAAAACTGGTCGTTAAGCTTACCGTATATGAGAAATGTGCGGTTAGAATCTCTTTCGTTATCAATAAAACACTTTTTCATAATATAATCCCATTATTGCTCAATTTATCGAAAAACTTACTGGTTTAATAATTCGTGTGAACGCATATTTGTAGCTTCAGGCATATCAAGTCCCCTTATTGTATCAGGTGAACTGTAATCATGATTCTCAGAAGCTTTATTCTCCGTTCCATGCTTGCACGAAAGCCCAGCATTTACGCCCATTTTTGCAAGGCTTTGGCTTACAAGGCTTCTGAACTGTTCACGATAGAGTTCGCTTGTTTCATCAAAGTGATCAATATTCATCATCATATCACCGTTATTATCGCCAAGCCTAATTGAAACTATATCGCCTGTCTGACTATTTTCAAGTACAAGAACTACCGGCGCTGTCGGATCATCACCCTCGCAAACCATATCGACCTGACGATATGATGTTGATGCAAGCACGTCTTTAACGATATTATCCATACATTTCATCCTTGCACCAAACGATGCCATTCTGTCAAGTCCCTCTTCTATCATAGCATCAACTTCTTTTGAAATCACAAGCTCCGTATTGTTTTTAAGAATAACTGCATCAGCTTTTGTCAGCCTCTTGTACTCAACGCCCTTTTCAGCCTCACGCAAATTAAGCTGAATTTCAACCTGCGCTATTTTAGAGTCAATATCCTCAACCATAAGGCTATAATTATTCCTTGTGAAAACGTCCATATCAAATGAAATATTTTCGCCATTTTCAGGACTTTTTATGTCAACTTTTTCATAAACTGAAAGCTTTTCACGAACCATCTGTAGTGCAGAATATGCTTGAGTGAGCGCAAAGAACAGCTCCTCCTCACGCTTAGAAAGCGTAACTGCAAGCGCCATGGACTTTCTCATAACTGAATACGCATTCGTAATCGCTGCCTCATACTGACCGGACCTGCTCAATTCAAGCGCACTTTTATAGCTTTCTTCAAGTGCATTATACTCGCCTGATACTAACATATCCTTGTCCGTATGTTTAATATGCGCTAACGCTTGCGCTGCATCTGCAAGCACACGCATAGTTTCCTGTTCGAGCTGTCTGCGTTTTTCTGCATCTCTGCCAATTGCAAGCGACATATTCTGTTGAATTGCAATCTGCTCATTTGCATTTTCCATAAGTGACTTTGTCGCTTCATCGTAGCTTTTTGATGTTTCTTTTTCAATCTCATTCGCTTTTGTAGAGAACTCCTTATAAAATTCTGCTGTTTTAGCATTGATTTGGTTCTGCCACGACCTTGCTGTTTCTTCCGTAATTTTGTTCGAGTCAATATTCAATTCCGATTCGAGCTTTTCAAAGTGCTTTGCAAGGTTTGAATATGATTCCGTTCTCATCCTTGCCTGTTTATCAAGCTCTTTGTTCATATCGTTATAAAATTTATTTATTTCATTGTTCACACTTGAAAGGTTTGCCTGTTCCTGCTGGGCTTGCCTTTCTTTTTCTATCTGATGATTTCTATATGCTTGTGTTCCTGCCCTTGTTGCAGCGCTAATACCTTTTGCTGCGCCGTATGCTGCAAGACCTGCCCCTGCAACTGCGATAGCAGGTCCTAACGCTCCAAGAAGCACGATAGCGCTTAATAATCCAAATCCTTCTCCACTCATAATAAGCCTCCCTATTTAATAATTATATCAATCTGCGTTTAGTAACAGTTCCTTTACGGTATGTTTCTGTATTTTTCTCAAGCCTTGTTTTAACATATTCCTGCGGAGGATTCTCCGTTTTTATATGTAATTCAACAGGTTCTTTGCCGGATTTTAGCTGTTCAGCCTTTTCTGAAATAAACTTATTTACCCTCGAATATGCCGCCCTCATAAGGTCGTTATATATATTCATATCGGGTGAACCTGCAAGCCTAACTTCAATTATGCACATATTTTCAACAGTAACACCATCGACCCTTCGTGGCGCAATCCTTATAACGAGTTCATCGCCTCCGTTATATGTCAAAACTCGCTCATAATATTGAAGTGGATTTGTTGTTTCACCAAAAAAATCTTTTACTTCACCTCTGCTAATCTCGTGCCAATAATCCCTGTACCATGTTTCTGTCGCCGTAAGCGAATCAGGCGAAGCAAACCCCTGTTCAAATCTTTCATCGGTCCAATAGCACGCTTCTTTTTCCATACTTTCAGCAATGGCATTTCCCATAAACTGCCTTTCGTCTGAAAGGGTTGATTCGCTCCTTGCTTTACCTGTAAGGCGCATAACCTCGTTCATATATGAATATGCCTTTGTTATATGCTTTTGCAGCTCATCGCTTCCCATAGCGTCCTGATGAGTTAAATACTTTTCTGTTCCCTCACTGCGAACGCTTTCAATAACTTTTTTTAGCTCATCAAGCTCGCTTTTTAGCTTTGATATTCCGCCCTCGCTCCAGAAATTCCATTCGTTAATCGTCATAACATACGAGCCCTGACAGCTGCTTATCGGAGATTCTATCTCATCATTTAATCTATCGCTTGCGCCCATCACAAGCGATTCAAGCTCATAATAATATTTTTCCCATTCTCTTATCTCAACTCTTATTCTCGCCTGCAAGCCCTTTATATCGCTCCTTGCTCCCGAAGCAATACCGGCAGCAGCTTGATAATAACCCTGCTCAAAGCTCCTTTGCGCATCTTCAAGGTGCGCCCTATACTGTTCAGCTTCAAGCCCGGAAAAATGTTCAACAGGCATTTCTTGAAGCTCCCTTTCAGCTTCCCTTGCATACGAAATATATTCGCTTGCAGCCTGCTTTTCCTTTTCTTGGTTGTCACGAACGGAATTTAAATATCTCTTAAGCTCGTTTTCTATCTCGATGTTTTTTTGTCTTATATCTTCGCTTAATCTCGAACATTCAGCTTTATGCCTTGAACACTCTGTTTCAATTGCTCTGAGCCTTTCCTGAGTGTTTCTGTTCAAAGCATCTATTGCATTTTCAAGCCTGAGATTATTTTCAGCAGTAACATCTTGCTTTAAATCATTTATAGCGTTTTCCTTTTCGGTACGGAGCTGCTGCGACTGCCTTGCAAAACGATTTTCAATCTCCCTTATTTCACGCTCATGCTGCGCATTAGCTTGACTGAACCTCGTTTCCATAGTCGTCAGCTGTACCCTTAAACTGTTGATGCTTGTTGTACTCATATTTTTACATTAAATGTTTTTAAGCTCTTTTTCAAGCTCGTTCTTTGCATTATCTTTCATATTAGTTACACCTGAACCGTTTATGACCTGTTCGATGTCGCTATCCGCCTTTTGCTTTGCCTTTTCAATTTTAACAAACGCTGCCCTGAGCTTTTCAATGCTCTTTGCGGTTTCTTTCATTATTTCATCAAATTCCTTTATGTCATAATAATCATTCCCACCCTGCTTTGAACGCTCAATAGCATCGCAAATCGCCTCGTGCTCTGCGATATAATCATCGTATTCACGCTTTTTTTCTTCAGTAAGCCCAAGCATATTCTTTATGCCTGCTATCTTATCTTCCTGTTCTGCAACTTCCTTTTTTAGCGATTCAAGCTCGTTGCTAACACGGATAAGCTCTTGCCTGCGTACAGAAATTTCAGTTATTTTTTCGCTGTTTTGCTTGTTTATATAGTCAATTTTTCTATTTAATTCGTCAAGCTCGCCATCATATGCCTTTGATTCGTCTGTCTTAGTCTTAATATCAGCCTTTGCGCTCTTTTGAGTAACTTTATTTTGCAGTACATCAACGCTGTCTTTTAAAATAACAATTTCAGAAACTGCATTTATATTTCTCTGTTCACCTGCAACGCCTATAATGGTTCCCTGCGCTGTCATTTTCTGAACTGCAATTCGCCTTATATCGCAAGTTCTATCAAGCGTTATCGTCATATCGGGCAAATTGCTCCTCAATGATATATCGAGCTTGTTTCCATGTGGTTCAAAGAAATATCCATCAATGCTTGAAGATGGTTCTATCGTTTTTCCGTTTGCAAGCGCACATTCGAGCGCCTGCGAATCGTCAAATTCTATTACTATAAAATTTCCGCCATTAAGATTTATCATATTTTCCCCCTTATAATTCAGTAAATTCTATCTTGTCAACACTCGACAAGTCCGTAAGTTCAGCCCTTGCACAAACTATATTATTATGACACTCAAATGTAATTTGCGCAGATTTACATTTGCCATCTTTTCTTTTAAGCTTTAAAGCTCCTATGTTTTCAAACACTCCGTTTTCGCTGTTCATCAAAGGTATTTTTGTTTGCATATTGCCTTTTCTTCGCTTATATATGTATATCGGAACATCATATGAAGATATGTTTTCAAGCCCTACACTTATAGTCCTTGAATCATTTTCCGATATATTTTCACCCGAATAATACATCGGTGCAAAATATCTATCCTTTATCGCAATACCTATATCGTGATTAATTTTTCCAGATACAATAAGCTTATCTGCCATTTTTTCAAACAGCCTTGAACAGCCTATCGCCTTTGCTCGGTCTGCATTGCTCTCATACGCAATAGATGACGGGAACAGTTTTTTTACGCTTTCGCTTATAAAACCTACATCAGCCTCAGAAGCCGATATACATATTGCTTCTAAATCTTTTTCTTTTAATGAAGCTCGCCTTAAAACGCCTTTTACAAGCTCATCAATATTTTGTAGCTGTTTTGAAACGCTTTCATATAGCGCCTGCTTTGTAATAACACATTCCGTTCCCGATATAATTATGCTTGCTTTTCCGTTCGATATAAGTGATTTTTTTGCTTTCTCTGCATTCTCTTTTAGCTCGGAATAGAAAAGCGCAACATCTTTTATATGAATATCAGCCTCGTTTGGCATATAAATGCCTTTATCGCTCGCCTGATTTTTTATAATGTTTATAATTGCATTTGTAATAGTTTCTGCGCAAATCCTTATCGTGCTGTCAGACGCAATAATCTTACCGCCTTTAACGATTGAAAATTCGCTTATTTCAGAGTCCATATCAAAAACCCCGACTGGCTTTGCGCTCTTTATTAGTCCATATGAATAGCAGGTAAGAACTCCCTCATATTCTATAAATACATTGTTCTCATCTATTCCTGAAATCCTCGCTGCTTTTTTCACCGCCTGAAATGCTTGTTCGTACCTTATGGTCGATAAAAAAGATGGAACAGCGACAATTATTTTTTCAACAGTAATAAGCATTTTTTTAAGCTTATTAAACAAATCGCACATAAAATCAACACAAACATCACTTCCGCTTTTAATAAGCTTTGTTCCGTCAAGCGCAGTTATGCTCTTTGCAATTATGTTTTCATCGCCCAGCAGCAGTTTTAATGAATCAACGCAACATCTTTTATCATTCTTTGAAACATCGTATGCTTCTATTCCTATTTCGTATTCTGTTTCCGACCTGTATGCAACAAGCGACTCAATATAGTTATGCTCTGAGTCAATGCTTATAAGATTTCCCTCACCATCAGATAAATAAGCATATTTAGTACCCAAATCAAGCCCCAAGCATATTGATTTTGCAATAAGCTCCCTCTGTGCCTTTATAGGCTGTTTAAGCCTGTGCGTTCCAGGAACGAACTCAAATTTTATCGCCTTGAACGTATAGTTTTTTGAATCCGAAAGTTCTATCGTCTTTGTATCGCTTGAACCATCTGCCCACATAGAATACATATTTGTTGTATAACCGAAGCTGAACGTTTCTGTCCTGCCGACATTTCCTTTGTCGGCTATACAATCAAATATATATGTGCATGGAAGCGAACATAATTTCGAATAAAGTTCATTGAATGCGTTATTGCGTTCCCCCTCATCAAAAGACGTCAATAAAATAATATCTTCAGCGAGCTTGCTTTCAAGCTGTGTTAAGAAAACATTTTCAAAATTTGCGTTTGTAATCATACTATCGCTTAAAAACGGAGCTCTGTTTATAACGCTTGTTGAAAGATTAAGCATATTAAACGCATCAGCACCGCACAACATATAATACATAGTCATTCCAAGCCCGTAGTTTTTCTGCTCGCCTGAAACAGAATTAGGAAGCATAAATCTTTCGTCAGCATTTATGCCCTGTTTTCTCTCTATCTTATAGCTCGAATCATCAATATCGTAAATATTTACCGCTATTGTATCGCTTTTATCGCACACAAGCTGCCACACAACATTGAGAATTATATTATATGATTTTTTTGTTTTGAAAAAGTCGCTAAACCCTACTTTCATAATTTGCCTCGCTGAATTTTATCTTTATACTTTAATTGTTTCTCTTTATATTTTTCCACGTTTCCGCCTGTGAAATACTCGGAACTCCTATTAGCATTACCTTGTCACCGCTTAAAACATATTCAATATGTCTTCCCTTTTTATCGGTATAATAAAGCTTCGCATCTTCCTTAAAATAATCATTTAACACGATTATTCGCTGGTTGCTGCTGCCCCTATACGGAACTGAATCGTTAAATTCTTCTATATATCTCCCATCAATCAATATATCCGTAATGCTAAGAAGATTTTTATATTCTTCATCTTCTACCATCTCTTCATATGTATTGCCTGAGTAAATTATTACACTGAAATTAGAACTTTTGTTCGCTTTGATTTTTTTTACGAGTTCGTAAACAGCCTTTGCCTGCAAGAATGGTTCTCCACCGCTTATAGTCATTCCATTTATTCCATCGAGCGAACAGACCCAGCTTGCCATTTCATCTACACTTATTATTGTACCGCCATTTATAGGTTGCATATCAACAGCAATACAGCCTTTGCATGGCGGATTTTTGTCACAGCCCTGAACCCATATAACGCATCGTTTTCCAAACCCAAGCACAGTTGTTTTCTCAATGCGCATATTATATCTTAAATACATTTTATCGGTATCCATATACTTTATTTGAAATCGTATGCAATCTTAGAAAGCAAATCTCTATCAACTTTATACGGACAGCACGCAAGCTTTGATTTATTTTGTATAAGCTCATCTATTGCCTGTTCAAGAACTTTCTCATCAAGCCTTGAAACTCCCGATACTTTTTTAAAGAACGATTCAAATTCATCAACTGACGAAAAGCCCGATGTTTTTAATACATATTCGCTTTCTTTAGGGTTTGATTGTTTAAGATACCCTGCAAGGAAATATCCTATTGCTTTTCCGTGCGCAAGCCCTGTTTCATATGTAACAGCATAGCTAAGCCCATGCGGAATTGACGTTCCTGTCAAGCTTATAGCAAGCCCTGCGACCATTGATGCGCTCATAAGCTTTTCGCACATATCATAATCAAGCTCCGCTTCGCCTGTTAATGCTTTCTTTGCTTCGCTCCATATACGCATTCCCTCTGATGCAACCATTCTTGAAAGCCTTGTAGCTTTTGCATTTATATAGCTTTCATAAAGATGACCAAGCGCATCAATAGCCGTTGCCCTTATAATATCTATCGGCGCAGATTTAATATACTTGCCGTCAACAAACGCATATTGAGGGAATATTCTCGGAACTATCGACTTTTTCGTTCTCTGCTTATGCACTGTAATAACGCTTGCGCTTGTAACGCAGGAGCCTGTTCCGCAGGTAGTAGGTATGCAAATTACAGGCAACGCTTTGTTGTCCGCATTCTTGTCATAAAGATATTCTTCGCCTTTGTCAGCATGATATATCATTGACGCAATAGCTTTTGAAGCATCAAGCGGCGAGCCTCCGCCAACACCAATTACAAAATCAACGTTTTCGCAAATACCCTTATCCCTTGCACGCATAACAGTTTCAACGGAGGGATTTTCTTCCACCTCATCAAATATTATATAATCTATGTGCGCTTCATTTAGAACATCTACAACATCTGAAAGCGAACCATTTTTCCTTGACGAACTTTTGCCCGTTACAATCAATGCTTTTTTGCCGATTGAAGCAAAAATATCACAATGATTTTTTACGCATTCTTTTTCTATATAAGCTTTGACAGGAAGAGTGAAAAACATTATAATTCTCCTTTATAATCAAGATTTTATATCTATGTTTATTATACCATATTATGGATTTTAAGTAAAGCAAAACAGCCTGTGTTGAATAAAAATCCTGCATATGTTATAATAAATAAAAATTTGCGGAGGTAGTTATGTTATCATTCAGATTTGCAGAAAAAAAAGATGTTGGGCTTATTCTTCGTTTTATAAAAGAGCTTGCAGATTACGAAAAAATGCTCGATGAAGTTATTGCTGATGAAACCACATTATCAGAATGGATATTTGATAAAGGTCGCTGTGAAGTTATATTTGCACTTGAAGATGAAAAAGAAGTTGGCTTTGCCCTGTTCTTTCATAATTTTTCAACTTTTTTAGGCAGATCGGGGGTCTATCTTGAAGACCTTTATGTTATGCCTGAATACCGTGGCAAGGGTTATGGAAAGGGACTTTTAAAAAAGCTCGCTGAAATTGCGATAGAACGCAAATGCGGAAGGCTTGAATGGTGGTGCCTTGACTGGAACAAACCAAGTATTGATTTTTATCTCTCGCTCGGCGCAGAACCTATGAGTGATTGGACTGTTTATAGAATATCGGGCGACAGACTCACACAGTTTGCGGAGGAATGATTATGGAAATACGAAAGTATGAAATTTATAATGATGATGAAATACTAAATCTCTATGCAAGCGTTGGCTGGACAAATTACACCGCATCGCCCGAGATGCTCAAAAACAGCTATAAAAATTCACTCTGCATTTTAGGCGCATATGATGAAAATAAGCTTGTCGGAATAATTCGTGCAGTCGGTGATGGGTACTCTACCGTGTTTATTCAGGATATAATCGTTTTGCCCGAATATCAGCGAAAAGGCATAGGTACGGCGCTTATGAAAGCACTTCTTGAGATTTATAATGATGTATATCAAATGGAGCTTATGACAGACAATACCGAAAAAACGATTTCATTTTATAAGTCGCTCGGATTCTTGGACATCTCGGAATTTGGCTGTCGTTGTTTTTTGAGAATGGAGAATTGATATGCCGATAAATAATGTAATTCAGCCCGACAAAATAATCGTTTCAGACCGTTTAAATCTCATTAAATACGATTGGAAAAACGATTATAATAGAATAATAAAATGGTATTCCGATGAAGAAACACTTATGCTTGTAAACGGAAACACCAACAAGTATGATTGTGAGCAAATCGACAGAATGTACGATTATCAAAGCGAACATGGCGAACTGTATTTTATAGAATATGACGGAGAAATCATAGGTGATGTAACATTTTCACAGCAGGATATGCCAATAGTTATTGGCGAAAAAAGCTTGCGACATAGCGGAATAGGTCTTGCTGTTATTAAAAAGCTAATTGAGCGTGCAAAGAGTATTGGATATGATAAAATTTTTGTTCAGGAAATTTATGATTATAACGTTGCATCTCAAAAGCTTTTCAAAAAAGCAGGATTTACAGAATATAAAAAAACCGAAAATGGTATGAGCTATGTTCTCAATATCAAATAAGAACGGACAAAATCGCCCGTTCTTATTTTACTATGCTTGTATTATATTTATTGTTGATAAATATGGTTACAAAATTTCCTACAAATTCAGATTTTTCTTTTTCAATATATGGTTTGTCGCTTCAGCACCATTTGCCGCAAAATATGCCCAATTCGGTTTCTATCTCAACATAATCATTTCATAACTACTTAAGCTATAATTGTTATTTATAAATCTTTTCATTCATTTTGAACTTTCCTATTAGCGTTTTCTTATTATTTTACATATCAGATAAATTATCGGCATTATAGAAAATACAATACAAATTATTAAAAATATATCTTGACCGATAGTTCTTACTTCATCATCGTAATAGTAACATTTATATCCTTTTTTTAATTCGTGAACAACATATTTATTATTGCTAAACGGATAACGCTTTTCAAATCTAATATCTAATTCATCGCCACTTTTAACTTCTTTTTCAAATTCATCTATAAGCATACTACTTAATCTACTTACGATAAAAACTCTACCGTCAGCGCTTTTTATTTCGTACACATGAGAAAAACTCCTGCCTGATGCTACACTCACTAATTCTGAATCTTCAAATATAATTGTTTCATTAAATTCTTTATTTTTTATTGATTTTAAATCGTTATTGAAAACAATTAGCAGTATTACTGCAACAAAGTACATTGCGATGTAAATTTTCTTGTTCATATTCATTGTCACAAACTCGCGTATTATATAACAGATTCTTTTTTATCCTTTATTTCCTCATGCATAAAAGTTATTGACCATTTTAAGCTGTCATCGAAAAAATAAACATCTTCATATAAAGTTTCCAATATGCTCATAAGTTCATCCGGAGTTACGCTTAGTACCGCTCTTTTAGGATATTTACAATAATTTGGTATGAATATTCTATCCTGTGAGGAAATATCCCATAAAATATAAATCCTGCCACGATTATCAATCATGCGCTCAATTCCACTTTTCATAGAAATAGTCTTTGTATTTTTTTAAACAATACCAATAATATCCATCATAGCAAAGACCATCGCTGCATTCTTTGACATTTAAAATATTATTTTTGTATGCATCACAATCCGTATCCACAAAAGAATCAATAAATATTTCACGCAGCAATTCTGCATTATTTTCTTCTATAACATTCATAACGTAATTTCACCTAATTCTAATTGTTGATTTTATTCATCTATCGATATTAAACTTATATCCTCACAAACAAACTTCAAAATATTATCTTCGTAGTCTATTATAGTATATCTTGAATCACTATCCCAGCCGCTTTGCTTGTTATCTATAATTTCAAACCCGAACATTTTTATCGGAAATCCGCCGATATTTATCTTTATCCTTGAAGTGTTTTCAAAAAGTATATCATAATCTATATTTTCATAATTTACTTTCATATTGACATCAATGTGTCCGTCATTCACCTGCATTTTAATACAGCGTACTTCAATATCTTTCCATTCCAAAAATTTTATTTTGGTATCCATATTATCACTCCTTTTTTATATTGTTTATCTTACTCAAACCTCCAACCATTTCTGAGTTTTAATTCATGAACTTCGTCAAAATAATTTACTACATCATCTATCTCTTGAATGCAGGTGTCTTCATCGTATGTGCAATCAGCGTTCAATATCATGATATACGTTTTCAAATATTTATCCTCCCATCCATAGCTTAAATCACATACACGAATCAAGAAAAGCATTTTTCCGTTTTTATCTGTATCTCCATATATCTTTGCTATCCTATAATTTACACTTTGCGGAAAAATATCCTGAACACATACCGTTATTCTTGCATCTGCCCTTATATCATATTCTCTTCCCATACCATAGCAAGGAGCATATTCTCTCGTTGTCATCTTGCTATATTCAAGCGGCTTATTCCAGTCATTATTTAACTTCAACTTTTCCACGTCAAAGTCAGATAATTCACACTTTTCCTTTGGTACAACTTGAGTACAAACATCTTCATAAAAATATACAAGTTCAGCGTCTGAATACTGACATATACATAAACCCGTCATATAGCTGCGAAAGGCTGTAACATCTGTAAAGAACAAATTTCGAAAATAGAAGTAAAACAGAGTTCTTCCATAATTATCTTTTTCAATTATTTCCGTTGATGTATAACCATATCTATCCGATCCAATTATACTATATGTTCCAGCAGAAAATAAATCCTTGTCTTTCCCCCTATAAATCGGTTGCTCACAGCCTGTCAAAACAATACCAATACATAAGCAAATAATTATAAAAGCAGTTCGTTTCATTATTATCACTCCTTTTTTATATTGTTTATCTTACTCAAACCTCCA
>CADBRR010000130.1 GCA_902797145.1 uncultured Eubacteriales bacterium
TACCATGGTCTACGTGACCGATTGTGCCGATATTTACGTGCGGCTTCGTTCTTTCAAAATGCGCTTTTGCCATTTGAATTTTCCTCCTATTAGAAAATAAAAAATTAATTAAAGAATATTGGTATGGAGCGGGTGATGGGAATCGAACCCACATTATCGGCTTGGGAAGCCGACGCTCTGCCACTGAGCTACACCCGCAGAGCCACCACTTATCCATATATACATTCTTTATTTTAAATCATTTTCTATTTTTTGTCAACATTATTTAGCAAACAAGCGAGAAAAGTTACTCATTCACATAATTATATCTTATTTTATACACTATTTTAAACCCGAATTGTGAATTTCCATCCTCTTCAATCATTATTTTATATACATACAAGGGCGTTATATCTATAACATAACTATCGTTTTCTGAAACAATAGAAATTCCGTACTTTTGCTTTTTCATGTGTTTTCGTATTTTCCGCTGTTACTTTTGACTTTGCGCAGCCTGTTATCAAGCAAAAAATTGCAAAAAGTATAATCATTTTCTTCATACTATCACCTCAAAGATAGTATAAGAGTTATAATAAATCTGTAATTTGTGCAAAAAAACATCGGAGGAATCCTCCGATGCCATTATTTATTTACTTTAAAACATCACTTGGGATATATTCCATAACTGCATTAAGGAACTTATCCATTTTTTCCTCGTGCATAAGATGTCCTGCGTTTCTTATCTCTTTAATAACAGGATTAGGAACTGCCGCTCTAAAGAAATCCCTTGTTTCCTTGCCTCTCCATTTATCCTCGCTCGACCATAGAATCATCATTTCCTGCTGAATCTGACGGAGCTTTGAATTTATTTCATCATCATCGAAGTTTCTTACGCTATACCACACAGCTTCCTTTGCCTGCGGTGACGCTAATGTTTTAAAATATTCCGAAACTACTTCATCTTTTATGAATGTGAGGTCGAAAAAACAATCTTCAAGGACTTTTCTGACTGTTTTAACGCTTATGAACATTGAAAACAATCTTCCGAAGAACGAATTATCTATTGCTCTTACAGCAAAAGGCATTTCAGGGACGATACTGCCGGGTGCTTCTATAATAACCCTGCCGACATACTGCGGATATTTTGCCAACATATTTGCAACGAACGCATAACCCATAGAAAATCCTATAAAATGTGCGCTTCTTACATCTATTGCATCGCAGAGTCCTTTTATTATCTCGGTTTGAGCATCTATTGTATAATCAAAATCATCAGGTTTATCTGAATATCCATGACCCATAAGGTCGAATGCTATAACTCGATAATATTTTGAAAGCTCATAGAACACATTTCGCCACGTATACATTGATTGACCGAGTGAATGAACGAGTATCAAAGGTTCGCCAACGCCCTCTTCCATATAATGCACTTTTGCTGTGCGTTTATGGGGTTTTTCATCCCTATCAAGCACTGTGTATGAAACGGTAGCGAAATTGCCTATATGCTCTGAATTTATAAACTTTTTAGGTTGTAAGGAAAGCTCCACTACAAACCCTCCTATCATATCATAAATTTAAAATACTTAATCATTTTAACTTTAAATACGAATATATTCAAGGGCATTTGCCCATAATTCATATTTTTTTAACAAGTTATTATTTGATAAGCGGTTCGCTCAAGAAAATCTGTTTTTGATCGCTCATAGACTTTGCCCACTCTTCAAAAAGCTCGCTGAGCGGTTTCCTTCTTATAGCATTTGCGTAATAGCTATCCATTTCGCCCGGAATTGCAAGAATCTTTTCTTTAAGCGAATCATCGGGTTCGATTTTCTTAACTGTATACTCTATGCCATTTGCAAGCATTTCAGAAAACTCTGACGACTCATCAAAGCTATCAAAAATAGTCTTTTTAACCTTTTTATTAGCGTCATCGCTTTTTGTTATAAATTTATTATATTCAAATTCCGAAGGAATCTTACCGTCAAAACCATCAAACATAGGCTTTTACCTCCTCCATATTTCTCTTTAACTGCTCTCTTGCCCTAAACAAGCGCAGCTTTACTGTCGATTCCGTCACCGAAAGTATTTTTGAAATTTCGCTGATAGAATAACCCTCAACGTATTTGAGATGTACAACTACTCTATATTCTTCGGAAAGCCCCATAAGATGTTCAAACATACTTATATCGTTATCCGTTGAAACATAATTTAGAACATCGTCAATCGGTACACTTTTCATTGCAAAGCTTTTGAGTTTATCCTTGCAAACATTGATACATACTCGCATAAACCATGCTTTTTCGTGTGTTTCGTCTTTAAACTGCGGCATTCGCATCATATATCTTACGAACACATCGTGTACGGCATCTTCTGCATCGGACTTATTGCCCATATACATCATTGCAAGCCTGAACAGCGAAACACCGTAATTGTCATACGCTTTTGAGATAAGCTCTAACTTCATCTCTTCGGGGATTGATTTCGTCATAACTTCACCTATACTTACTTATTTTTTCGAGTTGTGGTTGTTATCACGGATGTAACCCACCTGTTGGGGTGTTATCCTCGTTACGTTTGCTTCTGTTATTCCCGATTTACGGAATTTTTTTCTCATCCTTTGTATTGCATTGTCAACTGCCTTTTCGGTTATATTCATATCGAGTGCAATTTCGTTATAACTCATTCCTGTTTCAAGGCGTTTTGCAACATTACGCTCAATATCCGAAAGCTGCTCATTCAAAAATGTGCGTATATCATTTTCAAGCTCGTGAGCATCGAGTTCCGTTTGCGGATCTGTTGCGTTCGGGTCTGAAATAGTATCTATTCTTTCCGAAGTGTCATCACCGCTTTCATCATTTATTGGCTCATAGAGCGAACCTGCCTCGCTCAAAAGCCTATTCCCATTCGTGTTTGAACGGGTTATTGCCGTCTTTATCTTATTCTTTATGCAAGTGCCTGCAAATGTTGTGAACTTTACATTGCTATCCTTATTAAAATCAATAATTGCGCTGTAAAGCCCTATCATGCCCTCCTGCATTACATCATCTCTATCTCCGCCCCTTATATAATAGCGCTGCGCTATGCACTTTACGAGCTGTTTATATTTATTTAGCAACCAATCCATAGCGTTTCTGTCATTTCCTGCCATCTCTACGACATCTTCTACGGGGATATTTTCATAATGTACTTGTTCATCGGGCATTGCGTTTAAATTCAATTTATCGCTTTTCATCTATTATATGCCCTCTCCTCATTTTTTCGAATAATTTCTTTTGTGATTCGGTCAATCTATCTTCAAGATTGTTCCTGCGTGTTATTTCATCACGCCCACTCTTTTTCATGGCTTTGCTTCTTGTTGCTTTTATATCGTCTATAAGCTCCCTTGAACTCATTCTTTCAGCATAGCCCATTATCATTACCTGTTCAAGACCATCGCTTGTTGCAACAATTATATGCATTTCTTCTTCCGAATCATATATAAGGCGAACGGTTTTTTCTATATAATTATCTGCTGTTTCGCCCGATTGCGTATATATGACCTTTCCGTCATGGTCGGAGCTTTCGGGCGTTGACTGCATATGCGCATCGAACACGAGCAAAAATTCATACTGCTTAAACCCTGTATAATCAATAAGCCTGTCAAACAGTTTATCCCTCGCAATTTCAAGCGGAAGCTTCCTCAGCGAATTATCCTGATTTATTACATTATATCCGTCCACCAGCAGGATTGTACGCATATATTACGCTTTCTGCGACATATCCTGACGCTTTTTCTCAAACATCAATATTCCTGCCGCAACCGAAGCGTTAAGCGAATCTACCTTGCCGAAAAGCGGTATTGATACGAGGAAGTCACATCTTTCCTTAACGAGCTTTGAAACTCCGCTGCCCTCGCTGCCAATTACAAGTGCTGTTGCGCCTTTAAGGTCCGCCTTTGTCATTTCATTTCCTGACATATCTGCGCCAGCTATCCACAACCCTTCGTCTTTAAGCCTTTCAATAGCGCCAACGAGATTTGCAACCTTTGCAATCTTTATATGCTCTATTGCGCCAGCTGATGACTTTGCAACTGTGCTTGTAACAGAAACTGCCCTGCGCTTAGGAATTATTACACCATGTGCGCCTGCGCATTCCGCACTTCTTATTATTGAACCAAGATTATGAGGATCTTCTATTCCGTCAAGCAAAATTATGAACGGCTTTTCGTTCCTTTCCTTTGCTACATCGAGTATATCCGATATTTCGCAATATTCAACTCCCGGAACCTGAGCAACTATACCCTGATGATTTCCCGTTTTTGTTCCATGGCCAAACGGCATACAAATTTCATTGAGCTTTGCGTTATCAACTTCCCTTATTATAAGGTTTCTATCCCTTGCAAGCGATATTATCTCACGAAGTGAACCGTCAAGCTCTTTCTTTACGAGTATCCTATCAATACTTCTTCCACTCTTTATAGCTTCTTTAACTGCATTCCTGCCCATGAGAATATAGGGAAGCTCGTCCTGCTCGTAATCGTCATCTTTATCGTTCTCTCTTTCGACTGCCTTTTCAAAATCTCTTCTCTTAAAATCATCCGTCTTTTTATCGAAATTGCGCCTTGTATCGCCTGAGAACTTATCGTTTCTTGAATATCTATCGTCTTTATTATATCTATCTTTGCTATTGTAGTGGTCGTTCTTATTATATCTATCGTCACCTTGACGGCGTTCTCTGCCACCGTCCTTTGAATATCTACTACCCTTGTTATAACGATCATCGTTATCCTTTGCAAACTTATCGCCTTTATTATAACGGTCTGAACTATTATATCTATCGCTATTGCGCTCTTTGCCGTACTTATTATTATTGTTGTAGCGGTCACCATTCGGACGGCGCTCTGCGCCGCTGCGTGAGCCTCTTGCGTTGTTATAGTTATTGTTGCTATTCTTGTATGCCATAAAATTATATCTCCTAACTATTTGTTCATATTAAGTCTGTCGAAATCGAGTATTTTTACAAGCTCGTTATCGCTTGTGTTGTTCTTTGCAAGTTCTGTTACAAAGTCGCTAAGTTCTTTAACCTGAGCCTGCTTTTTGCAACACATTCTGCCCTCAGGACAAGCGCCTGATAAGCATGATGCGCCAGCTTTTTCAAATAATGCCGGTGCTTCTCGCCTTGCCATTGCGAGCATAATCCATGCAAGCCTTCTTATTTCCCACTGCGCACGATTGCAGCATCTCAATGAGAAAAAGTGCATAAGCTCCCTTGCGTTCATCGTGAAAACCATTCTTGTTTCAGCAGCGTTGGGGAGTACAAACCTTGCATCTTCTGCTTTAATTCCCTTATCGAGCCATGAAAGGTAGTATGAATGTATCTGAGCCATTTGCTGTTTATATTCGTTTACTGCCTCATCGCCAAGCGCCTTTATTGATTCGGGAATTATGTAATTGAGTTCTTCCTGCCTTACATAACGCTGTGACTGCACCGAAAAGCTTGCAATTCTGTGCCTTGTTATCTGCGCAAGCAATGCCCTTGATACACCCTCTGCGCCAAACGTGAACGATGCGTGTTCTATTGGCGATAAGTGCGAACTCGACAAAAGCTTACCGATAAATTCATCAGCGTGGGGAGCAGCTGCTTCCCTTAAATCCTCTATGTTTGAATCGCTATAACAGAGCCTTCCACCAAGCGCAATTGTGATTTCCGGCGTTACTGTATGCGATAATAGCTTTACATTAAGCTTCGTTTCAGGCATTTTCTTTACCTCCGATTGCTTTATTTATAATTTCGTTTATGCGTTTATCGTTACCCGAAAGATATAAATACCCTATGAGCGCTTCAAAACCCGTTGCAACCTTATAATCTATAAGCTTTGCGTGCTTGGGTATAGTGTTCATTTTCGAGTTTCTTCCTCTTTTATATATCTTCATTTCATCATCGTCAAGCATATCCTCGATTTTGTGGAACGCTTCCGCCTGAGCCTGCGCACGAACCATTGATGTCGCTTGCATATGCATTCCATGCGCTGTTTTATCTGTCGTATGTATTATATAAGTTCTTACATACATATCGTAAACCGTGTCGCCTATATACGCAAGCACGAGCGGACTTAACTGCGTTGGGTCCTTATCCGCATTTTCAAACGCAAATGCGCCCGAAACAGTAGAATGTATGCTGAAAAAATCGTTATCCATATCATCATCCTTGATTTTATATATTATCTATCTATTTTATTATACATTGATTTTTTGTGCTTGTCCAATGATTTATGGAAATTTCA
>CADBRR010000131.1 GCA_902797145.1 uncultured Eubacteriales bacterium
AATGCAGATGCAAACGAAGACACAATCGTTGACAGCGCAGATGCTACAAGCATTCTCCGTTTCGTTGCACAGCTTGGTTGGTAATTTTAAAGTAAAATAATTTTTCGGTGCGTGGACTTATCTGCGCACCATTTTTTTACTTTACATAATTGATTTAAAGTACTATAATTTATAAAAAGATTATTTTCGGGAGGATAATATTATGGCATTCAAAGAAAAAATGGAACAGGCTCAAAAGAAAATGGCTGATATTAAGGCAAAGCTTGCAGATAAGGCAGAAACAGCGCAGATAGCCGGAATGCTTGCAAAGGATGAACTTGATAAAAAGATGGAAGAACTTAAATCAAACGCAACAGCTGCAACCGAAAGCGCAAGAATAGTTGCAGAGCGTGGCAAAGGTAAAGTAAACAGCGAACTTATCAAAGCACAGATGAACATAGCGCAGGCAAAGGCTGAGCTTGAAGAGAAAAAGGAAGCTCACGATAAACATTCACAGGAAAACTATATCCATGACCTCATCGACTATGCGGAAAGCTGTCAGTCGCTCGCAGCGCAGCTTATGGCAGAATCGGATCTGGCAATGCTCAAAGCTGAAACAGAATCAAGGGCTTATAATGAAAAATACGGCGAATAATTGTTTTAATGTTCAATCAAATCTTAAAGGGCAAAAAAGCCCTTTATTTTTTATTTGTTGCCATTTTTTAACGCTTGTTTTATTTTGTCGAATATGGTAAAATAATGTCATTATATCGACAGGGGAATTTGTGTGTTATGATATCGTCTCGTTTAAAAAATAGGCTGATTTCGGCATTTCTTGCGATTATTACAATTATTGTATTCGTTCCGTTTCATACGAATGCGAATGAAAGCAGAGGCTCATATTTTAATAAAAATTACAAGCTGACGGGAAATGCTCGTGATGACATCGTTGCTGTTGCTATGGCTCAGGTTGGCAAAACGAAAAGTGACTTAAAATATACTGAGGAATGGTGTGCAGATTTTGTTTGTGACTGCGCACAGCTTGCAAAGCTAAATTTCCCGTTTTCAGGCAATTGCGATACATTATTGAGTATGCTAAAAACTCGTGGCGGCAAATGGTATAGCTATAATTCTTCATATCAGCCCCAAAAAGGCGATATTGTTTTTTATTCAAAATATTCAAATAAATCAAACGATTCAACCCATGTAGGAATAATTTATAAATCGGGAATAAATAGCGATAACACTATAAATGCTGTTGAGGGTAATACTTCAGGCGTTACTCAATCGTGCGTGAACACGAAGCAAAGATATATAACTCGTGGTTTGTTTGTTATGGGATATATAAGCTTTTTTGACGGAAACGCTTCTTCAAATGGTGATGTCGATAACGGAAAGTATAACGATTTCGATATAAACGACCCCGAAACATATACGGAACCTGACCGCATAATTTCACTTAAAGACCCTATGATGCGTGGAAGCGATGTTGCATGGGTTCAATATATGCTTAAAAAATCAGGTTATGAAATAACTGTTGACGGAATATTCGGCAAAGATTCTGATGCTGTAACAAGAAAATATCAATCCGATAACGAATTAACCGTTGACGGTATGGTCGGTGAAAAAACAATAGCTAAACTGAAAACAACCGCAAATATTAGCTTGGAAACACCAGAGCCGACAGAGTCACCCGAACCAATAGAGTCACCCGAACCGATAGAGTCACCCGAACCAACAGAAACGCCCGAAAAAATAAAAGGCGATGCGGATATGAACGGAATAGTCGAAGCAGCTGATGCAACTTTAATTTTAAGGTATGTAGCAGAGCTTGAAATGCTTTCAGATGAGCAGTTGGCTGCTGCGGATATGAACGATGATGATATTGTTGATTCATCAGATGCAACTCAAGTTTTGATAGCGGTCGTTTCATAAAATTATTTTAATAAATATTTTCGCAAATTTATGTTTATAAATGAAATAATATATGTTATAATTTAATTAAATATAAAATTTCTGAAAGGGAATAAATAATATGAAAAAAACATCGAAGGTAGTATTTGCGATTGCGCTTGCTATGATGATGGCTTTAACGAGTTTTTCGGGCGTAGTAGCACTGCCTGAAATTTCAAATGAAGCATCACAGAGGGCAAATTCGTCAAACAGTAGGTCAGTAGGTCATATTATGACGACTGAATCAATAGGTTATGAAGATGAAGATATCGTTTCTGTTATCGTTGAGCTTGACGGAGCTCCGATACTCAGCATACAGAACGAGTCAATGGTTAAGTCTGTTGAAGCAAATCTTGAAAAAGAACAGCTCGAAGCACAGATGAAAATCGAAAAAATATTGGGCGAAGAAATTAAAATAAACTATCACTATACAGTAGTTATGAATGGTTTCTCGTTCAATACAACATATGCTAATTTCAAGAAAATTAAGCAGAACAGCAATATAAATGCTAAGCTTGGTAATTTGTATAACCTCCCGTCAAGCGCTACCGATGGTGAAAATCAGGTAGAAATGGCAAACAGTACAACAATGGTTGGCGCTGATATTGCATGGAATACATTGGGTTATACAGGCAGAGGAACAGCAGTTGCAGTTTTGGATACTGGTCTTTATGTAAATCACGAAGCGTTCAGCGTTGCTCCGCCAAGTCAGAAGATTTCAAAGACTGACGTTCAGAACAAGCTTTCAAGCCTCAAAGCAAGGGTTAATGGTTCGACAGCACCTACAATAAGCGTTTATCGCAGCGGTAAGGTTCCTTATGCTTTCGACTACGCATATTATAGGCTCGATGTAAGCCATCTCAACAATGTAGGCGAGCATGGTTCGCACGTTGCAGGTATCGTAGCAGGCAATAACGGCAAGGATTTCAAGGGTATTGCCCCTGATGCACAGCTTGTTATCTGTAAGGTTTTCCATCAGTATGGCGCACCTTCAGAAGCAATCCTTGCAGGCCTTGAAGATGCAATTATTCTCGGTGTAGATTCAGTAAACTTGAGCCTTGGTTCAACATCAGGCTTTTCAAGCGGTGATTCTTTTGCAGAAGAAGATGTTTATAATAGATTAAGACAAGCAGGTATCGTAGTTGCTTGCGCAGAAGGTAACGCATATTCAAGCACATATGGCACAGAATGGGGAAATAACTTGGGCCTTGCAGAAAACGTTGATATCGGTACTCCCGACTCACCTGCAACATATCCTGTAAACCTAACAGTTGCTTCAATTAACAATACAATTTGTTATAGAGTAAACTTCCATGTAGGCGATAAGCTTTATATTTACGAAGATTCATCGGCAGATTATACTCCCTCAATGGACTTCAACGCAAAGCTTGGCGGTAAGTCATATACATATGTACCGATTGACGGCGCAGGCCTTGCAGAAGATTATCAGGGCAAAGATGTTCGTGGCAGAATAGCGCTCGTTCAGCGTGGCGGTTGTACATTTGAAGAAAAGATGACAAACGCTTACAACGCAGGCGCAGCAGCTATCATAGTTTACAACAACCAGCCCGGTGAAGTTCGTATGCAGATTAGCAGATTTACTATTCCGGGAATAACAATCACACAGGCAGCAGGACTTGAACTTTTGGAAGTTGAAAACAAGACTATCGTTGTTCCTAAGACAGCAGAATGGATTGATAACAAAGAACCGGGTTTGCCCTCAGACTTCTCAGCATGGGGCGTTACACCTGACTTGAAGCTCAAGCCTGAAATTGCAGCTCCCGGCGGAATGATTTATTCAGCAGGCGATAACAATAAGTACTTGCTTATGGACGGTACTTCAATGGCAACACCGCATATTGCAGGCGCAGCAGCTATTATATCACAGTACGTTTCAAAGAATTATTCAAATTATAAGAACGGTGCAAAAACTGACTTCATAAACGCATTGATGCTGAGTACAGCAACACCGGTTCGTTATGATAATTCATCAACACCTTATTCACCGAGAAAACAGGGTTCAGGTATGCTCAACCTTTCAGGCGCTTTGACAACAAAGGCATATTTGCAGGTTGATTCAGAATACCGCCCCGTAGTAAATCTTGGTCAGGATACTGCTAAGAAGGGCGAATATAAGGTTACATTCAAGGTTGTAAACTTTGGTTCACAGGCTTTGACATATAAGATTGATACAAGGGTTATTACTGAAAAGGTAGTTGAAGACTACGGCTATAAGTTTATGGCTCAGGAAGCATTCGACCTTAACGAATATGCTCAGATTACAACAAATATGGTAGATGATACTGTTAAGGTTAATGCAAACTCGACAGAAACAGTTACTGTAACAATCAAGCTCAACGATGAAGCTAAAAAGTATATGGACGATAACTTTATGGCTGGTATTTTCGTTGATGGTTTCGTATTCTTAGAAGCACAGGATAACGGTTCAATCGACTTGTCACTTCCGTTTATGGGATTCTATGGCGATTGGAATGCAGCACCTATATTTGAACTTGGCAGCTACTATGAAGGTAACGGTTCAGTTCTTTATTCAAACGTTCTTGGTTCAAAAATGCCCGGTATGTCATCTGACTTCTATATCATCGGTATGAACCCGTATGCAACAGACGAAGATGATTTCGAGTTTGAATTTAAGAAGGAAAGAATGACATATTCACCTAACAGTGACTATAAGATGGATAATATTGACTTGTTCTATACAGGCCTTATGCGTAACGCAAAGACGATAACTTATAACATTACTGACGCTGCAACAGGTAAGAGCTATGCAACGGATAGCTTCAGCAGAGTAAGAAAGTCAATATATAACTTCGATACATTGTATGTAGTACCTTATGGTATGACAAGGGATGTTTTGCCCACAAGCGCAACGTTGCGTTCACTCCCCGATGGCTCAAAGGTTAAGGTAAGCATCACAGGTACGCTCGACACAAGGGATTACTCATCAAGTAAGAACTACAGAGATAGCGTAGAATATGTTGTTACAGCAGATACAAAAGCTCCGACAGTTGATGAAAACAGCATCAAGTTCTATCAGAGAGCAAATGGCGAAGTTGTTATGACAGCCGACTTTACGGACAACCAGTATATAGCATTTGCAGAAGTTCAGGATGCAAGCACAAGAAATGGCATAGCTCATGCACTCTTTGCTCCTGATAAGGCAGGCGAAAAGGTTACAGCTACATTTGAACTTGGCGTAATTAAAGAAAATACTACACTCAGGTTGTTCATGGGCGACTATGCAATGAACGAAGCAATACAGAATGTAATTGTTAGGATTACTGCAAAACAGTACACAGTAACATTCATTGATGGACTTACAGATGAAGTTCTTGCTGTAGAAGGCGCATTTGAAGGCGAAAGCGTTGAAGCACCCGAAGCTCCTGTTCACGAAGGTTACAAGTTCGTTGGTTGGAGCGAAGACTATACAAATATTCATAGCGACCTCGAAGTTATCGCAATGTATGAAGAGGAAATTCCTGAAATTGTTCCCGTTCGTGGCGATGCAAACGAAGACGGAATTATCGACTCATCAGATGCTACAACAGTATTGCGTTACGTTGCAAAGCTTGAAAATCTTTCTGAACAGGCTATGGCAAATGCTGATGCAAACCTCGATGGTATGATTGACTCAGCAGATGCAACAACGATTCTCCGTGTAGTTGCACAGCTTGAAACTTTCTGATATAATTGAATAAAGCAATATCTGCCGTCTGCATTTTATTGCGGACGGCATATTTTATAGGAGCACAAAATATGGATAATGAAAAGTTTTTAAAGGCGTTTAATAAGGTTCATTTAATTATGACCCTAATAGCATGGTGCATAATTATATGTATGCTGATATATGTTCTTGTTGTGTATAATGATTTAGATGATATTATCGGCGTTCACTTTAGCGGTAATGGCGAGTTTGATATATATGATAGCAAAGCATATATTTTTTATCCGTTCGTTGTCGGAATTGGCTTGAATGTTATATTTGGTCTTTTCACATTGCTTATGAAAAAGTTTAAAAGCGGTATGAAGATAAGCGAAGCGGGTGAATTGCGTGCAAAATCATATCTAAGAGTGGGAATTGATTTTATGAAGATTTGCTTGTCGCTGTTCTTTTCATATTGGGCATATTGCGTTGTTGTACAAAATCCGTTAAATATGGCAACGGTTGGCGCATGGGCATTTCTTGCGCTGTTTATTGATATTTTACTGATTATAGCAATGCTTATTACAATAAGAATTAAATATCGCAAGTAATTTAAATTCCCCCGTGAGTTTTTCCTCAAGGGGGAAATACTTAATTTCCAATATATTTATTTATAAGCTCGTTAAGCTCGCCTGAACGCTCCGAGACAAATCTGCTCGATAAAGCGTTTACCGCCTCCGTTAATAACTTTGCTGTCCCTGCCTGTTGCCGTTACATAGCCTGTTATTTCAATCATTATCATCACCACCACCTTTCCGTGTTAATGGGTAAAATAAAAGCACCGCTTAGCGATGCCTCGTTTTACAATGCCTTACAGCCTTGCGACTGTCAATTAGCTATTCACTGAAAAAATCAGAAAATGATAGAATGTCTTCATCTGGAACACCCTCTTTTTTAAGTTCATCTACAAAG
>CADBRR010000132.1 GCA_902797145.1 uncultured Eubacteriales bacterium
CGGACAGCATGTTGAAGCTGGTCAGCCATATACAGAAGGCTCACTTAATCCGCACGAAATACTTGCTATATTCGGTCCGGTAGGCGTTCAGGCTTATATGCTTAAAGAAGTTCAGAGCGTATATCGTTCACAGGGTGTTGATATTTCAGATAAGCATCTTGAAGTTATTATAAGACAGATGCTCAATAAGGTAGAAGTAAGAACTACAGGCGAAACAAATCTCCTTCCGGGTGAACTTGTAGATATTACAAGATTTGAACAGGAAAACGATAAGATTGCAGAAAAGTACGCTGATGATGAAGATACAGCAATCGCAAATATGGCAATGGCTGTTCCGAAATTGCTCGGTATTACAAAGGCTGCACTTGCAACTGATTCGTTCTTGTCGGCTGCTTCGTTCCAGGAAACAACAAAGATTCTTACTGATGCAGCAATCAAGGGTAAGATTGATCCGCTTATGGGACTTAAAGAAAATGTTATTATCGGTAAGCTCATACCTGCCGGCGTAGGACTGAGAAGATATAGTAATCCGACAGTTCATGCAGCAGTTGAAGAAGCTGAAGAAGAATAAGAATAAAAGATGATTCGGTTGTGTGCTATATGCACACAACCTAAATCTGTATATAAATAAATTAGTCAGGCGGTAACTTTATTATGGAATTAAATATAAATTCAGTCCAAACAGAACGTGAAGAAATCGAAAAATGCTCGCTTTGCAAAATAGATTCTGAACGTGGAGATAAGGATTATTACGCTGTTATAGATATGGGCAGGGATAGCGAAAATGCTTCGGCAGATGATGTCGTTACATTGGAGGTTGTCTGCTGTAAAAAATGCAGGAGCAATTTTATAAAAAGATATATTGTTCCAAAAGCAGTCGGTGTGATGTTCCCACTTGTAGGAGTTGTTTTGACATCAATAAGAAGCGTGTACGAACCGATGAAAGCTGTTTTTACTGCACTTCCGCTTGTTGTTTTCATAATTAGTGTAATAATAGGCGTTGTGGTTGCATATTCGCTTAATAAAACAATTTCCAGTAAAGCAAATATGCATACGCATATGAAAATCAGTGAAATAGATAGCTTTAAGGAATTGAAAGATAAGGGCTATGAAGAATTAAAAATGGATAAGTTTTCAAGCATTCCTGCATTTAAAAAAGCAGATAAAAATTAAGAAAAAATCTGTTCATTTTGATTGACAATATATTGAATAAGTGTTAAAATGTATTGGTACGATTATGGGTTAAAATTATATTTGTTGAAAATATAGCTCATAAGTGATATTTAAATTCCGATTTTTGAAACAGAAAGGAAAAGGAAATGTCAGATTCTTTAGATTCGTCAGATGATGAATGTAATGATTTTAGAAGTAACATAGTCATAAATACTGTTTTGGAAGCAATGAATGGGGAAAAACTCATTGTAGGTACAAAACAGGTATTAAGGATGATGACAGAGGATAAAATCGAAAAAATCATTGTGGCAAAGGATATTGACGATAAGTTGATGCGTAAACTCAAAAAAGCGTGCGCAAGTAATGAGGTACAGGTTGGCTATGTGGATACGATGAAGTATCTGGGTGAGCTGTGCGGAATAGAAGTAGGAGCAGCGTGCGCAGGAGTTGTAAAAGAATAAGTAAAAAATTGTTAATTGGACTACCATGTCCACATAGTGATGCTGACACTCGGATAATGGCGGTCATAAATTTGAGAAATCACTCTCTATAAGGGGTTGCAGAGGGTATTCTTATATATAAATTTAAAAAATAAAAGAATAATTAAATTTTAGAAGGAGGATCCCCATGCCAACAATCAATCAATTGGTTCGCAAAGGTAGGGAACAGGTGCAGTATAAATCAAACGCACCTATCTTGAAACAGTGCCCCCAGCGCAGAGGCGTTTGCACAGCAGTTAGAACAATGACACCTAAGAAGCCTAACTCGGCTCTTCGTAAAATCGCTCGTATCCGTTTGACAGACGGTCTTGAAGGTACAGCATATATTCCTGGAATCGGTCATAACCTTCAGGAGCACTCGGTTGTACTTATCAGAGGCGGCAGAGTAAAGGATTTGCCTGGTGTTCGTTACCATATCATTCGTGGTGCGCTTGATACAGCAGGTGTTGCAAAGCGTATGCAGTCACGTTCACTCTATGGCGCTAAGCGTCCTAAGAAGTAATTTAAGGAGGTAATTTGTTATGCCAAGAAGAGGATTTGTACCTAAGCGTGAAGTTCTTGATGATCCTATGTACGGTGGAAAAATCGTAACAAAGCTCATCAATCAGGTTATGCTCGATGGTAAGCGTGGTGTTGCACAGCAGGCTTGCTATGGCGCATTTGATATTGTTAAGGAAAAAACAGGTCGTGACCCGATGGAAGTTTTCGAGCAAGCAATGAACAACATTATGCCGGTACTCGAAGTTAAGGCTCGCCGTGTAGGTGGTGCTACATACCAAGTTCCGATCGAAATCAGACCCGAACGCCGTCAGACTCTCGGTTTGCGTTGGCTTGTAAGCTATGCAAGAGCAAGAGGTGAGCGCACAATGATGGAACGCCTTGCAGGCGAAATCATGGATGCAGCTAACTCAACAGGTAACGCATTCAAGAAGAAGGAAGATACACATAAGATGGCAGAAGCTAATAAGGCATTTGCTCATTACAGATGGTAATTTCTCTATAGATAAAGAAAAATTTATAGAATAGATAATTATTGTTAATAATATAGGTAAAGCAATGCTGGTTTTCACCAATAATGATAAAATTATTGGCGAAAATCAGCATAATATATCAGTTTCGTACCGAAACGGAAAGGAGATAGAATATGTCAAGGCAGACATCACTTGAAATGACCCGTAATATAGGTATCATGGCTCATATTGATGCAGGTAAGACGACAACAACAGAAAGAATACTTTATTATACGGGCAAAATACATAAAATCGGTGAAACACACGAAGGTGCAGCAACAATGGACTTTATGGTTCAGGAGCAGGAACGTGGTATAACGATTACATCAGCAGCTACGACAGCATACTGGAGAAATCACCGTATAAACATCATTGACACGCCGGGTCATGTTGACTTTACCGTTGAGGTTGAACGCTCACTTCGTGTTCTTGACGGTGCTGTTGCTGTATTCTGCGCAAAGGGCGGTGTAGAGCCGCAGTCGGAAACAGTATGGCATCAGGCAAGTAAATATGGAGTACCTCGTATCGCATATGTAAATAAAATGGATATATTGGGTGCGGATTTCTATCATGTTGTTGATATGATGCACGAAAGATTGGGGGCAAATGCTGTACCGATTCAGCTTCCTATCGGCAAGGAAGGCGATTTCAAAGGAATTATTGATCTCGTTACTATGCGTGCAGAGGTTTATTATGATGACCTCGGCAATGATGTTCGTGATGAAGAAATACCGCAGGAAATGATGGAGCTTGCTCGTAAATATCATGGCGAACTTATCGAAGCAGTTGCAGAGCAGGATGAAGAGCTTATAGAAAAATATCTCGAAGGTGAAGAAATTTCAAACGAAGAGATAATGAAGGCAATTCGTAAAGCAACTATTGCTAATACAATGGTTCCTGTATGCTGTGGCACATCATATAGAAATAAGGGCGTACAACCGCTTTTGAACGCAATTGTTGACTATATGCCGTCACCGCTCGATATTCCCCCTGCTCGTGGAACAAATATGGAAGGCACTGAAGAGGTTGTAGCAGAATCAAGCGACGATGCACCTTTTGCAGCACTTGCATTTAAAATTGTTTCAGACCCATATGTAGGAAAGCTCGCATTTTTCAGAGTTTATAGCGGTACGATTCAGTCAGGTTCATATATTTATAACTCAAGCAAGGGAAAGCGTGAAAGAGTTGGTAGAATATTGCTTATGCACGCAAATAGCCGTACAGAGATAGAAGAAGCTCACGCAGGTGATATAGCAGCGCTCGTAGGTCTTAAAGATACTACAACAGGCGATACGCTCTGTGATGAAAATCATCCTTTGCTCCTTGAATCAATGGAATTCCCGGAACCCGTTATCAGGGTTGCTATTGAGCCTAAAACAAAAGCAGGTCAGGCTAAAATGACTATGGCACTTGTAAAGTTAGCAGAGGAAGATCCGACATTCAAGACATATACTGACGAAGAAACAGGTCAGACAATTATTGCAGGTATGGGTGAGCTTCACCTCGAAATTATCGTTGATAGAATGATTCGTGAGTTTCGGGTTGAATGTTCTGTTGGCGCTCCGCAGGTTGCATATCGTGAAACGATTTCAAAAACAGTTAAGGCTGAGGGTCGTTTCGTAAGACAGACGGGCGGTCACGGACAGTACGGTCATTGCGTAGTTGAATTTTCACCACGCAACCCGGGCGAAGGTTATTTGTTTGAAGATAAGACGGTTGGCGGAGTAGTTCCGAAGGAATTTATTCCCGCAATTGATAAGGGTATTCAGGAAGCTGCAAGAAGTGGCGCACTGGGCGGATATGAAGTTGTTGATTTCAAAGCAACGCTCGTAGACGGAAGCTCGCATGATGTTGACTCGTCAGAAATGGCATTCAAGATTGCAGGTAGCCTTGCGCTTAAAGATGCACTCGAAAGAGGTGGCTCAATACTTCTTGAACCGTTTATGAAGGTTGAAGTAAACGTTCCTGATGAATATACAGGCGACGTTATCGGTAACCTTACAGCAAGACGTAGCAAAATCGAAGGTATGGATATGAGAAATGGAATCCAAACTGTTCGAGTTATGGCTCCGCTTAGCGAAATGTTCGGTTATGCGACAGACTTGCGTTCAAGGACACAGGGCAGAGGTACATTCACAATGCAGTTCGACCACTATGAAGAAGTACCGCAGAATGTTGCAAAGAAGATACTCGGAAAATAAATTTATCCTAAATAGCCGTATGGTTATCTGTACGGCTGAGAAAATAAAAAACTAATTAAAATTCTAAAGTTGGAGGAAAATTCAAATGGCAAAAGCGCATTTTGAAAGAACGAAGCCGCACGTAAATATCGGCACAATCGGTCACGTAGACCATGGTA
>CADBRR010000133.1 GCA_902797145.1 uncultured Eubacteriales bacterium
CCTTGCGTTGTATTTTCCCTTAAAAATAGCCTTTATAGAACCAAAGTTCAATGCGTGGTGCGCTATAAACGCTATCATCATTATCGTGCCTATAATTTCATGGTATAATTCGCCTACGAGCATATATCCCATAAGCAGCGGCAGAAGCAGTATTAAAACCGCATCTGTCGCTATGCGAACATATTTTCTATTTATTTTCATAATCATTGTTGTGGTTGCAGCGGACCATAGAAGTAAGAAGATGTTGCGCCGCCATCGCTTAAAAGAAGCTCGGCAACGAGCATTACATCTTTTTTCATACTATGCCTCCTTAAAAGCCAATGCTTTCAAGCCACGACTCAATGTTTTTCTTCGTTTCATCGCTTGATGCGCTGTTGCCACGAACATTGAATCCGTCAAGAACATTAGCTTCGCTTTCAAGTTGTTTTATAAGATCATATGTTCCGCTGTCACGGCTTCCCTCATGTGTGTTGAACGGAATAATCGTCTTGCCTGCAAAATCATATGTATCAAAAAATGTGTGCATAATCATCGGTATAGTGTACCACCATATCGGATAACCTACGAAAATAACATCGTATTCTTCAACGTTTACGCCGAGATTTTCAAATGTCGGTCGCTCATCGTTTTCCTGCTCTTTTTTCGCATAATCAATAAGCGAATTATATTCTGACGGGTATGCTTTTGTCGGAGTAATCTTTACAATATCTCCGTCAACGCTTTCGTGAATATAATTTGCAACGGATTGAGTGTTGCCGCTCTGCGAAAAATATACAACGAGTATTTTTTTGCCTGCAAGCTCAGAATTATTTGAATTATCAGTGTTTTCAGGGTTCTTTGTTTCTGAATTATTTGTGTTTTCAGGATTTGTTGTTATAACTGCCTCGCTGTCATTCGCCTTTTTCGGCGCACAAGCGCAAACGCACGATAAAATCATAACGAGTACAAGAATAACGCAAACAAACTTTTTCAAAATAATTACCTCCTTTTATTCACCGAGCATTTTCTTTAAATTGCTCTCGCAAAAATTATGTATAAAGCTAATAGGTTCTATACCAGCATCTGTCATACACCATAACAAAACAGCGCCATAATATGTTGAACATATCGCCTGAGATGTCTTTAATGTATCCATTCTTGAATCAATTTCGCCTACGCTTACTGCCTCATCAAGCATTTTTTTAACGGTCATAATGTCGTATTCAAGCTTTGCATCTCCACCTGTTTCGCCCTCATCTGAAATCGTTTTGAGCCATTGACGAGCTATGTTAATCCCCGTTTCAACGATATATTTCATAGATTCTGTCAAAAACTCATCTATCCTTAAATATATGCTCTCCTGCGTCTTTGATTTTGCTTCAATTTGCTTGAACATGGCGAGCGCAATCTCGCCTGACACATCTTCCTTACGCTTGAAATACGTGTAAAAAGTTCCCTTTGCAACGCCTGCCTCGTGGGTTATATCCTCGACCGATATGTTGTCAAAACCCTTTTCGCTTATAAGCTTTTCGGCAGCTAATAACAGCTTCCTTTTTGTTTCAAGCGCTGCCTCCTGTCTTTTTCCCATTATAAAAGCTCCTTTTATTTTCCGTAAACTTCATCTATAAGCGGAAACGTACTCCACGCCTTGGGCCAACCGCAATAGAATGCAAGGTGAGTTACAATTTCTACAGCTTCTTCTTTCGTTATGCCATGCTCTTTTCCTATCGCTAAATGGCTTTTAAGCTGCGGATAAAGCCCTGCGCTCATAAGCGCCGCAATCGTTATCATACTCCTATCACGCAATGAAAGCTTGTCTTCCCTTGATCATACCTGACCGAATAGAACATCATCGTTAAGCTCCGCAAATTTAGGCGCAAGTTCGCCAAGAATATCCCTGCCCGCTGTCTGTTTTTTCATAATAATTATCTCCTTTTCTGTAAATATATCATAATTTGATTATCAATAATTTGAAAATCTCTCGTTTCGTTCAAGCTTTGCAATATCGTTCATTTCCTCTTGTGAAAGCTCAAAATCGAATATGTCATAATTTTCAATAATATGCTGTTCGTTTGAAGAACCGGGTATCGCTATCTGCCCTGCCTGCAAATGCCACCTGAGAATTATTTGGGCTGACGATTTTCCGTGCGCCGATGCAATAGATGCAATAGTTTCATCGTTAAAAAGCGTCTGAGTGTGACCTCGCCCGCCAAGCGGATACCACGATTCAAGTACCGTACCATATTTTGCAATATGATTCTTCATCTTGCCACTTTGATGATATGGGTGCGTTTCGTTCTGCAATAGCGCCGGTTTTATTTCAACAGCGTTTGCTACCCTGTCGAAATCATCTTCATCGTAATAGTTTGAAAGCCCTACCGAACGAATTTTCCCCTCTTTAACAGCCTTTTCCATAGAATTATATGCTGTAATATCGTTTTGCGGCTGTGAATGGTGAAGTATCATTAAATCAATATAATCAAGCCCTAATCTGTCAAGCGATGCCTGAATTGCACTCTCTCCGTTTTCATAATCGCTCGTCCACATCTTCGTTGTAACAAAAATCTCTTCACGGGTTACTATTCCTTCATCTATCGCTCGCTTGATGCCTCTTCCCACACCCGATTCGTTGCCATAAATTCTCGCAGTATCTATAAGCCTAAACCCTGCCTTTAATGCCCAATATGTCGAGTTTTCCGCCTGTTCATCGCTGAGCGCATACGTTCCTAACCCAAGTATTGGCATTTCATAACCGCTGTTCAATTTAACGGTCTTTGTTTCAAAATTGAACGTGCTTGACTCAATTTCAGTTTTGGGGAATCCAAGCTCTTCAAGCCATTCATCAATTTTTGCCTGAGTGTCAGCTTCCATTTTCTGAGCGTCAGCGCCACGGAGCGCAAGCCCCTTTTCAACAATAGTGTTTGCGAACATATTTTCGAGTGTGTTCTGCGTTCCTGCCTGACCGCTTCCCTCGTGCGTGTTGAACGGAATAATCGTCTTACCGTCAAAATTATGCTGTTCAAGGAAGTTATAAACTATCATGGGCATATCGCCCCACCATATCGGATAACCTATAAATACCGTTTCGTATTCGTCAAAGTTTTCCACATCGCCTATATATTAAGGTCTTGCGTTTTCCCTCTGCTCTTTCTGCGCAAGCTCTGTCATCTCATCATAATCTTCAGGGTATGGAATTGCTGGCTGTATTTCAAACATATCAGCTTGAATCTTGCTTGATATGTACTCTGCCATAACAGCAGTATTGCCCTTTTCTACTACGCCTACTCCATAATTTTCACCGCCATGTGAAAAATATACTACTATAACATTTTCATCTGTTATCGGTTTTGTCGGAGTTGCTTCTGTCGGAACAGGTTCGGCTTCTAAATACTCGTTTGCCTTTTCAAGCAATGCACATACTCTCAAAACGAATGTAGCATCAGCGCTGTCTATCGTTCCGTCTTTGTTAGCATCGGAAATAGCAAATCCCTCTTTCGTCAAAGTGAGCTCCTTGCCCTCGCTAAATTCAATTAGCTTTGCAACAAATCTCAACAATACAGTCGCATCTTGAGTGTCAATGATACCGTTCAAATCGGCATCACCATAAAAAACTATGTCATCAGTTTTTGTGTCGCCTGCATCTTCCGTTGTTGCGCAAGACGAAAACATTCTAGCCGTTATAGGCAATATTAAAAATAAAATCAATGCCAATATAATTGTTCTTTTAATAAGCATATACTTTTCTCCATCACTTTTTTCTATATTATAGCAAGTCATTGACTTAAATCAATGACTCAAAGAATTTTTTTATTTTTTTCTAAAAAATTATTGCAAAAAATGTTGGACTATGTTACAATATACTTACCTCAAGTAAATCAATAAAACCCCAACAAACGCAGCTTAATTTTTGTCCAAAATTTTTAAGTTGCTTTTGTTTTTTATTTTTTCATTTTTCCTTAATTTCAGGGCTTTTTTGATTTTATGGAATTTGAGATATAAAAAATTATCCAAATTCGATAAGTTTGCACTTTTGATTTTAGTATTTTTAAGCATATTATTGACCATTGAGTCTTATCTGCGTACTTATAGGAACTATGCCGTCAAGCCCTGCAATGAACCTCAAAATATGTGTAGCATCAGAAGAAGAAACGCTGCCATCAAGATCTACATCGGCGCAGAACGCAAAGCTTTCATTATTGTTATTATCAATAAGGCTTGCAATATGGCGAAGAATAATCGTTGCATCTTCACTTGAAACATCGCCCTTATGGTATGATGAACAATCGCCAAGTACAGTACCGTCTTCACCTATCATAATATACGCAAACGGACCCTCATAAACATTTCCGTGTTCATCTTCAACGAGCGCACAAACCTTTACTTGCGAAACGCTGTCAAGCTTAGATATATCAAACGCAATCTGAGCAAAATCTGCATTATATTCATCTAATGAAAAATCCTGTTCAACACCATTTAAATATACCCTGTAATCGGAAACATTAACCGACCTGTTCCACGAAACATAAATGCTGCCATCGTATTTCATAGCCCTTATATGCTGAGGGATAAATTGTGCTTTATCGACCTTTGCCGCCTTTGAAAAAGCGGAATATATCTTCGTAGGATATTCATTTTCGTTTGTATATTCCCACGCAAAAGCACGGATTTTATAAAAACCGTATATCGCATCGGGAAAATACTTTATTACATCATCATCGGATTCTATCGTATCAATAAGGGTGTACGTTCCCTGTTCTCTTTCGCTAAAATATAGCTCGTAACCAAAATCTTTAATCTTTATATCGTAATTATCGTTCTTTGCCCTTGCGTGAAACCACGTGAATTTCTTTTCACCGAACAAACCGTTATCGATAACATTGATTCGTGGAGTTGATAATATAGAAATTTCGTTCGACACAGGTTCATTATCGAGCGGAACAAATTTTGATGGAATATAATTTATCTTTTCTCGTTTTGAGTACCTATAAGCCTTATAAGGCGTTTTATTGCTGTTTCCATCACGATTTATGCGCATAACGAGTGCGCCGAGCGGAAGTGCTTTCCCTACCTCAGCCTGCTTATCGTAACCATTATCAAATACATTGTTTTGCAAATAGGGAATGGAACTGTCATACACCTGAGTGTTCCGCATAAAACTGCCTGTTGTGCATCTGTATTCCCATGTGACTATTCTAAAAAACGATTTTTCTTTGATTATTGAAGCAATTATAATAACGTGGCTTCCTGCGCTGTTGAGGCAGTCGCCAACTTCGAACGATGATAAAAGGCTCGTTGCGTTATTTGATTTTATCTCACTAACTTCAATCTTTTCAGGTTCTTTGAACCTCGATGTTGTAAGCCTATTCACCTGCCACGCATAGGATAAAAACGAACTGCAATCCGCACCCCACGTATTTTTTAATTTTCCGTTTTTGTCGAGTAAATAGAAATTGCTGTCTTCATCTCTAACGCTTTCGTAAAAGTCCTTGAAATTTCTATCGCAATATCCAGCATCTGCTGCTTTATATAGCCTTCCACTCTGATTAAAGCCTGCATACATTCCTGTATTTCCGTCCTGATGATATGGAACGCCATGATATACCATATTCTTTTTGAGGAAGTAATAATCTTCATTTTCGCTTAAACTGCCATAAAACCTGCACGAAATAGGGCTTTCCCAGCGCATTTCCCTCATTTGCCTGCAATTTTTTATGATGTTTTTCTGCCACGATGTGTAGTGCGTGTTATCGTATGCGTATTTTATGTATTCCCACGCATCAGGCAAAATATCGTCTTCAGATTCAGCCTTGCTCGCCTGCGCATAAGGCAAAATATCATCTTCATATTCGTTTGCGAACAAATTATCTAAATAAATATATTCGCTCTCAGCCTTAATGTGCAATGAATTATCGGACTCCCAAATGTATGTTCCGTTATCCATTGATAATTCAATACAGCCTTGATTTATAGAGAATGAATTTATATCTTTAACCGTATTAGTGCCGTTGTAAAGCTCATATTTGCCAAAATTTTCCGAAAAGAAAATAATTCCCGATTCCGTTGGAAAAAATCCGTCAATGTCGTTTGATGGAGCTTCAATGTAAGCGTAATTTCCTAAATTGTCGATATTCCTTGCATAAACTACACCGTCAAGCATATAAAGGAAATATTTGTTTCCATCCTGACCGACGATAAAGAGTAAATCAGCTGTGCCGGATATTGTAAAAGCCACTTCTGAATAATCGTCGCTCGTATCAAGCCAGCATATATTCGTACACTCGTTTTCATAATTTAAATAATAAAGATAAGGCGCAGAAAAACTCAAACACCTTGCGTTATTATCCGAAATTGTCGAAACGCTTGACGAATAAATGTTTTTATAAATACCGTTACCCGTCGCAGCAAAGCAACCGCCATCACATTCTATTATAAAGCCTCCGCTTAAAATATCGTTTACAGAGCTTATAACTGACATAGGCTCGTCAAAATCAAACGTACTGTAAGCAAAAGTATTTATTGAAACAGTATTTAAAAGCAAAATTATAAGCGCCAATATAAAACAAAATTTAGATTTCATATTTCCCCCTGAAATAAATTTAAATCGACAAAATAATATATTTTCATCTTAATATAGCTGAATTCCTTTGTCAATAGTATTAAAAAATTTAACAAGTGGAACGCACCTGACTTATGTTCTCTATGAGCAACATTTTACACTCTAAATACAACTTCAAGCAATTATGAATTAACTCCACGCTTCACACTTCAAACTTGCCACGCTCCACATTTGCCAATTCTCACCAATTATGAATTATAAATTGTGAATTATAAATTAACTCCAAATTTCACGCTTCAAACTTCAAACTTACCACTCTCCACATTTGCAAATTTTCTCCCAATCATATTGCATCGTCTACTATAATATTGTCGCAAATATTGAATTTAAAATTTAATACAACTTTGCAGTCGTGCTAAATGTTCCTACGGAACGCTAAATGAACCTACGGTGCGCTAAATAACTTCGTTGCTAAATGTTCCTACGGAACACAAAATACAACTTTAACCAATTATGAATTATGAATTTTGCATTATGAATTAACTCCATGCTTAACACTTGCCAATTCTCCCTCAATTACTTCACATCGCCTACTATAATATTGTATCGCATTGAATTTTACAATTAAAAAAGCCTTATCTGACATAGCATTTATTACTGTAATTCATTTATTGCAGAAGACATAATAAAATTCTCTGCACTTTATCGCACACAACCATAAATATTTAAACTCTCTCAATTTGCTAATAGCTTTTGCACCCTCAATAGAATAACATCGTCTACTAAATATTGTCGCACACATTAGATTTATCAAGCTACATACTACCTTGTAATCGTGCGAAATGCACTATGTGCGCTAAATACAACCTTACGCTCGTGCGAAATGTTCCTACGGAACGCTAAATACAATGCGTGCATTAAATACAAAATGCCACTAATATGCACATTATCACCCACAGAGTAAAATTTTGCACACTAAATAAAACTTTAAGCAATTATGAATTATGAATTTTGCATTATAAATTAACTCCACACTTCAAACTCGCTCACCGCTCACCAATTATGAATTGTGAATTGTGCATTAACTTCAAACTCCACGCTTCAAACTCCTAACTCGCCAACGCTTCACGCTTGCCAATTCTCTCGCAATCATTTCACATCGTCTACTATAATATTGAATCGCATTGCATTTTACAATTAAAAAAGCTTTATCTGCCACAAAATTTAAACACAGCAATTCATTTATTGCAGAAGACATAATAAAATTCTCTGCACACTTTTTCACCATGCCATAAATATTTTAACTTCCTCAATTTGCTAATAGATTTTGTACCCTCAATAGGATAACATCGTCTACTACAATATTGTCGCAAATATTGAATTTAAAATTTAATACAACTTTGCAGTCGTGCGAAGTGTTCCTACGGAGCGCAAAATAACTTCGTTGCTAAATGTTCCTAACGGAACGCTAAATGCACCTACGGTGCGCTAAATAGCTTCGTTGCTAAATATTCCTACGGAACGCAAAATATGCAATGGCTCTCTATTAGTAACATTTGCACACTAAATAAAACTTTAAACAATTATGAATTGTGAATTATGAATTAACTCCACGCTTCACACTCCTAACTTACCAATGCTACGAGCTTTCCAATCTCCGCACATTTAAATTCTCTCTACAAAAAAACAAAGCCAGCCTTTTGCTGACTTTGCACATGAATTTCTAATTTATGCAACGATATCGCCCTGATAAGTAACGAGCATAGCGTCATAAATTCCTTCATACTCTGTGAGTTTATCGACGAACGAACCGTCATTATTTTGGGGAAGTCTAAGTTCGAGCGTAAGCTCAACACCGTTTTCTCTTACAGTTTTGCTCTTCATCTTTGCGCCGGGGAGCTTCTTCACGAGTGCCTTAACATTCTGCGAAGCCCTATTATCATAATGGATAATAAGCAAGTAAGGCATACTCATCTTGCCCTTGAAAGCTGTAAAGATAACCATAATAACACCGATAACGATTGAAGAAATAACAGCTATATCGCCAAATCCTGCGCCGATAGCGATACCTTCACCGACAGCCCAGAACATAAACACAGTATCAATCGGGTCTTTAACTGCGGTTCTAAAACGAATGATTGAGAGTGCGCCTACCATACCAAGGCTCATAGTCAAGTTATTGCTGATAAGCATAATAACGAGAGAAGTTACGAGTGTAAGCAATATAAGGCTCACATTAAAATTCCTTGAATACATAACGCCTGCGAAGGTCTTTTTGTAGATAAAATACACAAATACGCCAACTGCAAGTGCGAGTACGAGTGTCAGCACCACCTGAATTGCGCTGAGGTTGCTCGTGAATAAATCCTTAATTGAGAATGCTCCGTCCATTTTTATTTCCTCCTGAAAAATATTTAAATAAATTAAAGTTCAAATTTTCTGCAAATGCAATATTTGCTGACCGCACTGCGAAGCGGTGAATCTATCTGCAAAACAGAATGTATAAACGATGGCAGAATATCGTTAAACTTGACTTCAAGCACCATTGCGCCCTCCGTTATAACGGGGTATGTAGGAAGCTTGCTATCGAAAATATCCGTACTTCTATAAGCAGTCCTTATATCCTTATCAAATGTAACCCTTACATCGCCCAACGGGAAGACATAAGGTTCACGCATATAATCGACAATAACCCTTGGCTTAAAAATCCTTTGCGTAAATATTCTGAAAAGTTCTTTTGAGAACTTATCGTTTCGTTCGAGCAAAAAGTTATACTGACCGTTCAAAAACATATCGCATTCATTCCTTGAAAGCGTTATTGAATCCTTTAAAATATAACCGTTCTGTTTATGTTTTCGTTCGAGCTTTGCCACATCCTGCGAATAGTTATATGTTCTTAATCTGAACTTATCACGATCATCTACGCCATCTAACTTTTCCCTGAACGCAAAATCGTCAATATCGTCAAAGTAAAGACTTCTTATAAAATATTCACCGTTTTCGTTAGTGTTCTTATCCCTGTTCATAACAGCGGACATACGCTGTTTAAGCATCATATAATCGTTATAAGTTATATAATATTTAAGTTCGTGTCTGTACTCAGCCATCGGAACCGAACACCTCCTTAATATACGCATCGCTCAAATTAAATTCGTTCTTGAGCTGTTTTATAATAACTGCTCTTCTATTGTCCGCAAAATTCCTTACACGCTTAATCTGCGCTATGAATCCATCATATGTTGCCTTGTTGTCCTTATCGGCAGTATCGCCGTTGAACTTTGCCCTCTCTCTCCTTATTTCAGGTTCAACGAAAGCGTAAAGCTCATCTATTTTAGCATTAACCCTTGACGGTTCATATACAGTATCCATAATTTCAGCGAATCGCCTTATGAATTTATCTCTCCATGCGTTATTTGCAAGCAATTTATTGAACAAATCGGACATAGGCTTTGATGACTGTCTTCTTAACGGTATAGTATTATGGTCAACATTGAACCAGCCCCAGCAGAAATCATAATATATCCATTTCCACTTGCCCTCGCTCGTCTTATAATACTGAATGTTCCAATAATCCGAGTTTGCAACATAAATTTCGCAAATCATATAGTCCATAAAGCTATCAAGGTCTATCTGTGATGCAACGTAATCATAATTTTCCTTAACAGTCAAATCATGTGATGAAACGTATTTCATAAGCTCGTTCCATTCCTTATTAGAACCATACGTTACCCTTGTTGAGCTTTTAACTATATCCATATCCTCGGCATTTGCAAGCCCCTCATGCTGTGCTACAAAGAACCTATTGCGCTTTTCCTTCATAAAGTAAACGCCCCAATATTCGCCGTTCAAATAAAGCACATAAGGCTTATATGCCTGATACAGGAAATTTACATCGCTTCCTTCCAAAAGTCCGCCCGACAGCTCGTCCCTTATCTTTGACATCGTCTGATCCTGAGCGCCGCATCTTAAAACTACTGCTTTATATTCAGTATATTCTCTATTATCGAAGAACTTATATTTCATCTTCGATTCGCCCTGACTCGACCTTGCAATAACATTGAAGCCCTTCTGCTCCCTGCCTCTGCCGAACGAGCCTGCTATTCTTGCGCAAACGTTCTGCTGAAAAACCTGTTTACCGCTATCGTCGAACACTTCAAAGGAGAACGGTCTTTCCCACTCATCGCCTCGTTTGAAGAAGTTTGCGCTTTCAAAGGGCCATTCTTCGTCAGGGTCTGCATTTTCGCCCTTAACATATATGCCCGTTTTGGGATTCCACAGATTATCGGGGTCAGTTACGAGCGTTACAATCGGAAGCGCATGGTTGACTTCATCGCCTCTAAAAAGATACGTTCCTGTATTCGAATAACCCTCGATATAGCCATCACGTGAAGTTACAGCCCTTATAACGGTATTTTTTGAAACGGTAATAGGACCCGTATACAAATTTGACGACGTCGTAGGCGTTTTTGAATCGAGCGTATAATAAATAGTTTCGCTTTCGGGCGCAGAAATTTCAACCGTTATTTCGTTATCGTATATTCCCGGCTTCGTCATAAAAACAGGCTGGCTTGTAACGCCCTTATAGCCTGTGGAGTTTTTTTCGCCCGGAGTTGCTGTTTTATAATATTCAATTTTTCCGTCATCGCCATGACCTACCGAAACATCGCATCTAAACTGAGGACACGGAATCTTATCAACAAGATTATAGTCGGCATCGAAAAGTAAAATTATTTCACCGTCTGCGCTTACAGAAAAATTGGTTTCAAGATTTTTTTTTTGCGTATCTGTAACATCGTTACCCGTAGCAAGGACTACAAGATATTCGCCTGAGCCGATATTTTTGTCAGGAAAAACCCACTTTGCAGGATTTTTAACGTTATCGCTGAGCGCATAGCCTGCAAGATTTATGCTTTCGCCCGAACGGTTATGAATCTCTATAAAATCCTCTCCGTCTTCGGAATTGCCAAGAATCTCCGAAATATAGAGGTTTCCAAGCTGAATAGTGTTAGAATCCGCAAACGCATTATAGCCTGCGCTTGAATTTTCAAAGCCCGGTGTCGGAGTTGCACTCTGTGTAAACTCGCCTTCGCCATTAGGAACCCTTGCCATAGAAACATCACCGCTCTGCTTTGAATATTTAAAGCTATCTATTATCTTGCCTTCTTTTGAAGAGAAAACCACTTCTTCTTCAAATGCGCTGAGCGAAAAGCTTGCGTGTAATTCTCCGTCAATAACCTTATCCTTTGATGAACAGAATATAACGACATATCCGTGCGGAGCAATCTTCGTGCCTGACGGAATCTGCCACTTCATAGGCTGATCCGACGTATCGGAAACGCCGAAGAAAGAAATATCTATTTCGCTGTCGGTCTTGTTATAAAGCTCTATCCAGTCGGAATAATCTCCGTCTTTATCTGCAAGCGTCGTCTTATTTGATGCCATAAATTCGTTTATAACGATGCCGATATCCTTAACCGTTTCATCGCTTAAACTGTTCATATATGCTTCGTGGCCTGCATCGCTGTTAGGATAACCGGGAGTTGGCTTCATCTGCTGCCATTCACCGCTGTTTTCGTTATTCCTTGCAAGCGTCATACCCTGTTCAACTATCGTCAGCTTTACGCTGTCGAGCGCCCTACCCGATGCGTCAAACAAAACCACCTCATCATCTGCCGAAATCTTGAATGGAGCATACATCCCGCCATCGTTCGTTCCCGAACACCATACGACAATATAACCGTTTGGAGCAATCTTTGTGCCTACCGGGAAAGCGAACTTTGCGCCCTCAAACAAGTTATCAGAAAGCCCGTAACCCGATATGTTTACCTCTTTGTCCGAGAAGTTATAAAGCTCTATCCAATCGTAGAAATTGCCTCTTCCATCGGATATAGTTCCCTTATTGGAGCTCATAATTTCGCTCAGCCTTACGCTGCTGTTAGGCGAAGCAACATTGTCACCGCCCCTATTCGTAATAAGATATATAAGAACAAGTACAACGCATACAACCAAAAGTACAACGGCAAGATGCTTTTTCTTTCTCAATCCTTTTCACACTCCTTAATTCTAAAATTTTTCTTTAACTAATTTATTTTAACATAAATTGATTAATTTGTCTTTAAATATTTTAAAAAAACATAATATATTTTCAAACAACAATAATCTGATTAAATTATAACCAAATTGATTTTTTAAACACTTGAACAAGCGATATAAATATGATAAAATTATTAAGAAATTAAATATTTTTGTATGATTGTTTTTTGCATAATCATACAAAATAAAGGGGGATTTATGATGAAAAAACTAATTTCAATTTTACTTGCTGTAATTTTTATTATGATGATTCCTATGAACATCGCAGCAAGCGGTTCATTTGTATACCATACAGATGATAACGATAATAATAATTATGACAATAATTATGTTTACACAGGGACATATGAAAATCTCGAATACGGGGTTAAAAACGGCGAAGTTATAATCATAGGCTATTTAGGCGATGGAACGGAAACAGTAGTAATTCCCGAAGCTATTGACGGTTATCCTGTAACGGAAATAGGCTACGAAGCATTTTGTTATTCCGAGATAAAATCAATAAGTATGCCCTATATAAAGGCTATTGAGGATCGTGCTTTTGCCCATTGCAATAACCTTACAATAGTTAGAATGCAAAGCGTATTGAACGTATTTGACGAAGCGTTCTTGGAATGTGAAAATTTAACGACTGTCGCAATGCCTGAGGTGGATTTTATTAGCGATAACGCATTTGCATTGTGCGAATCTTTAAATAATGTCGTTGCGCCCAAAGTTACTTTTATAGGCAAATGCGCATTTGAAGGCTGTACATCGCTTAAATCGCTCTATTTCCCGTATGTTGCTGCTGTTGGCGATTTAGCATTTTGTAACTGTACAAGCCTTAATGAAATAGTAATGTCTACCGTAAAGGATATTGGCGTAAATCCGTTTTTCGGCTGCATGAGCATTGGCAAGATTCAAATAGATTATGATAACGAGTCCTGCGCATACGTAAATTCAACGCTTTATAGCAAAAACAAAACAAATATCGTGTTCGTAAATGACGATTTTAAGGATAAGGATTATATAGTTGAGCCTTCCGTAAAGAAAATTGGCAATTACGCATTTGAAAATACAAGGAATATATTGACTGTATCGGGCGATGCAGAGCTTGAAATTGGCGACTATGCGTTTTTAGAATCGTATGTTGAGTCGGTAAAGCTCACAAACGCAATTAGTATAGGTTACGAAGCGTTCGCTTACTGCCCTAACCTCGTAAGCGTTTATCTTCCCAACGCAAAGGTAATTTCCGATGAAGCTTTCCGCTGGTGCGAATCGCTCGAATATATTGATATTTCTGCTGTTGAGTCGATGAACGGTTCAATATTCGTTGGCTGTTATTCGATAAAAACCATTAAAATTAGCGAAAACAATGAAAAATACACTTTAATCGAGAATTTCGTTTACTCTCAGGATTTGAACACACTTGTACTTTCTTATCCCTATAACTCGTTAAAGGGTGAATTTATTATACCTGACGGAGTAAAAAATGTTGGCGATTTTGCGTTCTATGAGTTTAACGATATTGAAAAGTTAGATTTAAATAGTGTAAAGAATGTCGGAGAATGTGCTTTTGCTTATTGTGATTCGTTAAAATCAGTTATCATGGAAAACGTTCAAAGCATTGGCGATGAAGCATTTTATATGTGCAGCTCAATAGAGTCAATATCCGCCTATAACGCATACGTAATAGGCGATGATGCGTTCCACGCTTGCAGCTCAATTGGCGATGTATACGTTCCGATCGTATCAGAAATTGGCTATGGCGCATTTTCAAATTGCAGCAATTTATCAAATATTGATATGTCATTAGTTAATTATATCGGCGGATATGCTTTCAGCGATTGTAAATCGCTCACAGAGATTATGTTAAACCTTGTAGAATATATAGGCAGTGCAGCATTCAATAACTGTTATAACCTTAAAAAAGTGTATTTTTACTGCAACGCACCTGAGTTTGAAGATGGTTTAGAGGGTTCATTTACTAACTGCTCGCCCGACTTGATTTTTTATTACTATGAAGGAACGACTGGCTGGGATGAATATGTTGGCGGTCAATATAAGCTCGTTAAATTTTCAAGCATGGTATTTATTTTAGGCGATGTAAATTGCGATGGCGTTGTCGATACTGCCGATGCAACAGAAATTTTAAGAGTCGTTGCTAAATTAAATGAACTCGTTGTAGAGCCTAAATATGCAGATGTAAATTATGACGGACAAGTAGACAGCGCCGATGCAACAAAGATTCTTCGTGTAGTTGCAAAGCTTGAAACGCTGTAAAAACATTACTATTTTTGCCATATGGTTTATGCCATATGGTATTTTTTATATATTCCTGTTGTTTTTTGCAATTTCATAAAGTATAATTTTAAATGGATAAAAGATAAATTCAGGAGGTTTTATGGAACATAAAGAAAAGAAGGTTGAATACATAGAGCTTATCTATGACCTGATATTCGTATATATCGTTGGCAGAAACAACGGTCTTTTGCATATTTTTAAGGACGGATTTATCGACCCGCAAATATTCTTGACATATGCGCTTACTGCCCTTATAATGCTTCAAATATGGTATCAAACAACGCTTTTCATAAACCGCTATGGCAAAAACGATAAGCGTATGTATGTTGGTATTTTCGTAAATATGTACCTGCTATATTTTATGGCAGAGGGCATTCGCAGCGATTGGCAGGCGCATTATCTTGAATTTAACCTCTCATGGGCTTTAATTCTTATAAATATTGCGCTGTTGTATTTTACAACGCTTTTGGGAAGCTGTAAAAATAAATCATGGGAACACAAGCATATTAAAACAAATATCGCTGTTTTGCTTATTCAAGCTGTAATAGTAATTGCATCTATACCGATTTATAACGCAACAAAATTCCCGATTGCACCGCTTGCAATGGTGTTCGGAATAGTATCTGCGCTCATATCGACAAGGAAAAGCGATATTTTGCCGGTTGAATTCAATCATCTGACCGAAAGGGTTATGCTCTATGTCGTGTTCACATTCGGTGAAATGATTATCGGTATTGCGGATTATTTTGAGGGCGGATTTACGCTCAACACGATTTATTTTTCACTCTCTGCATTCTTGATAGTTGCTGGGCTGTTTATGAGCTATGGAACTATTTACGACCACATAATAGACCGCAATTTGCATACGAACGGAGCAGGTTATATGATGATTCACGTGTTCTTTATATTCTCACTGAATCATATTACCGCTGCGCTCGAATTTATGCGGCAGGACGGAGTTAAAGAGCTGCCTAAAAACATATTCCTCGTCGCATCGTTTGTGATGTTCTTCGTGCTGTTGTTCGCAATTTGCCATTATAGAAAAGCGGAGTACAAGTCGGCTCGTTCGTTCAAAATTAAGGCATATTCTGCGCTTGCAGCGTTCGTTGCGCTTATGATGATTTTCTATAAAAACCCACGAATAAGCATCGCAATAACTATCATTTTCATATGGTCATTCTATTTCCTGCTTTTGAATTTTAAAAACAAAAATATACCCGATAAGGTATAATTTAAACTAAATAAAACTATTTATACCCGAAAGGGTATATTTTTTATTAAATAACCCACTGGTAGCATTTACAAGTTATTGTACTTAATTATTAATTTACAACCATACGCATAGCTTTTATACGTATGGTTGTAAAGTACGTACTTAATTGTTACAGCACATTTGATTTACCTTATATTAGAAATGTACGTTTGAAACAGTTTCTACTGCCCAATGTACGCACTTGCCAAGATTTATCGTGTTATCACCTTGACCCCAAATACTTGAGCCAAGATCCTGTCTGCATACGATATTTACTCTATATGCATCGTTCCCTTTAGGAAGCTTAACTGTAGCCTTTGCCTGTACATTCTTGCTGCTGATATAACGACCGTTTGTTGTGTATATCGTTACCTTGATTTTTCCATTTGTTTCACCGCTGCCAAAGCATTTTCCCGAGTGATTACCCTTAGTGCAGTTGTATGTATGTATTTTTATCTTGCCTTCTTTGTTCGATTTATCAAGACGTACATACGCATTTCCGGGGAAGTTGCCTGTGACCCACGAAGCTGCCATAGCATCAACTGCCATAACGCTCAAAAGCGTCATAACTACCATTGCCAAAGCAATAATTCTTACCTTTTTACTCATAATTATCATCCTTTCATTTATAAAATCATGCTTGTACATGCTGTAACCATTAGTTTACTCCAAATTTTTCAACGATAACATCAACACTCGCATCGTAATACATCAAATAATATATATATTCGATACCGAAAATTTCTTGAAAAACACTTTCGCTTTCTTCAAACATATCTGCACATATTTCTAAGTAACGTTTAACTTGCTCATCAGAAAAATCAATGTTTTCTTGCCTGAAAAATTCTCCCAGAATCAAATATTCTCTATAAACATTCTTCAATGCTTGCTTGTATGCCTCAGTATCCGCATCATACACATCATGTACATAATCATCAATATCGGTATTATCTTCTTTTAAGTGTTCCGACAGTCTATGAAATACACCTTCAGCATACTCATTTATCTCGTTATCGTAACCTGTTACCTTACTTGACGAAATAAGGACTTCATAAGCATAATCAAACGCTCTGTGATAAACAATATCCTTTCTTATAGCATCAATCGCTTCTTCGGAAGTATTGCAAGAAAAGTATTGTTTTGCAATTTCATCAGTTATTTTATCGGCATAATAAGATATTTTGATTATCTCCATTGTGTAAAGTTTAGCATCTATTTTAAAATCAAATGTATTATGTAAATGTTTGTTTAATAAAGCCTCATCAATACCTTTAATTTCATCATATCCAATTTCAATAATTAAAATATCGGAATTTTCATATGCAGGATTTAACTTAATTGTTACAACATCACCATCTTCTACAATAGCATTGTTATCATCTTTTATAATTAAAGCCTGTTTATCATCAATTTGAATTTGTATTGCTGCGCTCATATCTTCATCGCTTATTTGTGTGACATAATCAGGAAGTTTTATTTTCGATATATCAACTAATGTTATTTTTTTGTTAATACCGCATGATGCCAAAATTAAACATAATATTATAACTACAATCTGATATCTTATCTTCATTTTTTACCTCGGATTTTTAAATTCTGTGATGTGCATCTTGTTGTCAATATTATTTTAATCTATTTCAGGTTAAAAGTCAATACCCTGAAACAGATTATTTATAATATTTTTTGTCAATAATATCTATGAGGTGATTTTTATTTATAAGCATATAAGGAATTTACGAGAGGATAACGATATGAGTCAGACTCAGGTAGCTAAAAAAATTGGTATGTCTCAAACTGGTTACTCAAAATACGAGACGGGCGAAAACGATATTCCGACCGCAATATTGATAAAGCTGTCACGGTTATACGGTGTCAGCGTTGATTTTCTGCTTGACCTTACGGAAGACCCTCACATATACTACACCGATTCCAAAAATTAAAAGCTGTAAGCCACGAA
>CADBRR010000134.1 GCA_902797145.1 uncultured Eubacteriales bacterium
CTGCGTTTATATTATCAGTCATTCCTGAAATATCAATAGTTTTACAATTTAATACACGCAATATACAGCTATCAGTTAGCTTAATATTTGAAAGTGGGAATTTTCTGTGTTCCTCATCTTCGAGAATACCAGCAACTCCATTACAATTCCTACATCCAAAATTTTCTCTTACAGGACAATGCGCAAGCGACATATTTATATTTCTGCCATAAACCCACACAAGTGCATTTCTAATAGTCTTTACTACATCACGACATTGTGCGCTTGTAAGTTCCAATGATGCCGCCACAAATTCCGCTCCATACTCGTTTAATTTTCTTGCTGTATATGAATTTAGCACATTAAGATACGGTGAGCATATGAATTTCAAATTATGCTTTTTTGCTATCTCAATTTGACCTATATTATTTATTTCAAGTCCGGCAAAACTATTATTTTCTATAAGCTTATCAATGAGCTCGTGGTCTTTCCTTTTAATAATGAATTGCGGCAACGCAAGATATGTGCCTTGACATTCAAAATCAAGCCTTGAATAATCGCACGGTTCAACAATTATTATATCAGCGTTAAGCTTCTTTGCCTCATCATACTGCTGTTTTGTTCTAACCTTGACCACGATTTTCTTATTAGCTTCACTAAAATCATATTCTGCTTTATGTATTTTGGGGACTTCAACATTTATTTTATCGTTGCGTTTTATAAGCATATTTTCGAGCTGTTCAATTGCTTGTCTTCGCATTTCGTTTATTTTCGATACACCTATAAACGCATCTTCGTCCATTTCAACATCGCAATTATCACATTCAAATACAGTTCCACCAAGTTTTTTTACCTGCTCTGCATATCGGTCGGGTGACTGAATCTTGTTTGCTTTTTCTACAACATCGCCTTTAACGATTATTTCTTTGCCATTAAATCCAGCACGCAGTTCAGCCACTTGACCGACTGATAAATTCAATGTAAAATCGACTTTATGTTTAATATTTTCGCCCTGATACAACGCTTGTGCATTCTTGACATCATCTTTATTTTGAGTACTTTGCGCCCTGCAATCAGTTATCTGATTATCACCGAAATAATAACCTGTTGTAAATCCACCACGATTGAAAGCAGTAAGCATTTTCTGTTTTTCACGAGCTATTGTTTTTGAATCAGCTCCATCAATTGCAAGCCTATATGCGTGTGTTACTACGGCAACATATTCAGGCTTTTTCATTCTGCCCTCAATTTTCAGGCTATAAACTCCTGCTTTTTTAAGCTTATCAATATGTTCAATCATTGATAAGTCGGCAAGGCTCAAAGCATATCCGTCAGTATCCGAATGCTTCTGTCCATTATAAACGCAAGCCTTTTTTCTGCACGTTTGTGCGCAAGTACCTCTATTTCCGCTTCTCTCGCCTGCCATTGATGACATCAGACATCCGCCCGAAAAGCTCATACACATAGCACCATGCACAAATGTTTCAATCGGTATAGATGAATTTTTACAGATATATTCAATTTCATCAAGCTGTACTTCCCTTGAAAGCACAGCCTGTTTAAGTCCAAGCTCTTCGCAAATTCTTATTCCCTCTATATCGCAAACTCCCATTTGAGTGCTTGCGTGTATATCAAGCTCAGGCAGTTGTTCACGCAAAAGTGAAATGAACCCCAGATCCTGAACTATAAGTGCATCTGCGCCAATCGAATGTAAAAATGATGCATATTTTAGTGCGCTATCGAGTTCTTTATCGAATAACAGCGTATTCATAGTAACATAAACACGCTTATTGCGTTTATGGCAATAGTCCATAGCTTCGGTCATTTTTTCATCGTCGAAATTTTCTGCGCCACGCCTCGCATTAAACATATTGCCGCCAAGATATACGGCATCTGCGCCACTTTGAACAGCAGCAATCAAGCTTTCAAAGCTACCAGCAGGAGATAACAATTCCATATAATATATCCTCTTAAAAAACAAATTCAACAAACCGCCTCTTTACAATATGTAGGAGACGGTCTGAGTGTGTTGCTTATTTTTTGTCATTATCGCTTTTTGACATTCTACGAAGTTTATCGAGCCTCGTGTTAATTTGTTCATAATTTTCACGCATCTTGAAAAGTTCATCAGTAATATTGAGCGTTGCAAGCACGAGGCAAGCTGTAGAATCAGCCGACGGATAATTTCTCTTTATCGTTCTAACCTGCTCATTTATGTATTTTTCAAGCTCATGCATATATTCACTACTATCATCGCCAACAAGATTTAAATTTCTCCCAGCGATTCTGACCGTTGTACGAGTTTTTGACATATATAGCACCTCAAACTACATTTTTATTGTTGTTTACACAATATTATATATGCAAAACCGTACACTTTCAAGTGTTTTTTTGTTCTAAAGCGATATTTTTTGCATTTTTATTTAATTATGAACGCAATTCTGCATTCGCTTTATATTTAAGCGATTTAATAATGCTGTTCATAGCATTCTTAATTTCGTCGTCTGTAAGTGTTCTGTCTTCGGCCCTTAGTGTGAACGAATATGCCATACTCTTCATACCTGACGGAATACCTATTCCCCTATATACATCAAACAGCCTTACATCTTCGATTATAACACCATTCGCCTTTGTTGATGAAATAACATCTACAAGTGTCTGTGACTGAACATCATTATCTACTACAACTGCTATATCTCTCGGCACAACTGGATATTTCGGAATTGCCTTATATGTCTTATGCATATCTCTATGTTCAACGAGCATTTTAAATGACAATTCTGCATAGAATGCCTTTTGCGGAACATCAAAGCTTTTAAGAACTTTCGGATGAACAGTTCCCATTTCGCCTATAACATCGTCGCCCAATGTTATAACAGCTTTCTGACCCGGCTGCAAATATTCGCTTCCTCCAACATTGAATCTATAACCCTTAATTCCAAGATAATTTAAAAGCTGTTCGATGCTGCCCTTCATTGTGAAGAAGTCCTCATTCTGTCCTGAATATATGATTCCGAGCATCTTTCTTTCTTCAGGAAGCGTATCGTTATTATCAAAATGAACATTTGCAAGCTCAAAGAATCTTCCATGACCCGTCTTCTTATTAAGATTGAGTGCAAGTGATTTAAGCATTCCCGATACAAGGGTTGTTCTCATAAGGCTCTGTTCTTCGCCAAACGGGTTAAGTATCTTAACATTCTGACGCTTTTCGCTATCCTTATCAATCAAGAGTGCATCGAGTTCCTGTGGACCTGTGAAATTGTAATTATACATTTCATATGCGCCCATTGATACCATAAAGTCCTTAATATCGTCTTCATCTCTGAAGTTTTCGCCAAGTTTACCGCAGAGAGTGTCACCCTGCATAAGTGTAGGTTTAATGTTATAATAGCCATAAATTCTTGCAATTTCTTCAGCTATATCCCAATCAGACTCTATTCCGTCTTCTATATCTACTCTATAATGAGGCACTTCTACCTTGAGGTATTCACCATCGACTTTCGAATGGATATTTATGGTTTCAAGCATTTCAACCATCTGTTCAGGAGTGAGTTCAAGGCTTGTAATATTATTTACATGATTCCAATCAACATTAATAATCTTCTTATCTGTATTTGCATAACATACATCAATTGTTCCGCCAATAACATTACCTGCATGGAGCATATCAACAAGTTCAATAGCTCTATCGAGTGCAACTTGTGCATTTACAGGTTCAACGCCCTTTATGAACCTTGCAGCTGCATCTGTTACATGGTGAAGTTTTCTCGTTGTCTGTCTGATATTTGAGCCTTTGAAAACTGCTGACTCAAAGAGTACTGCTTTTGTATTCTCTGTTATTTCTGAATTTTCACCGCCCATTACACCTGCTATACCAACACCTTTCTTTGCATCTGCAATAAGGAGCATATCCGGGGTAACTTCCCTTTCCTTGCCATCAAGTGTTGTAACCTTTTCGCCCTCAATAGCATTTCTTACAACGATTTTTTTACCATCAATACAAGCCAAATCAAATGCGTGCATAGGATGACCATATTCAACGAGTACGAGGTTTGTAATATCAACTATGTTATTTATAGGACGCATTCCAACGCTTCTGAGCTTCTTTTTAAGCCAATCGGGTGATTCTTCAATTTTAAGGTCAGTAACAACCCTTGCTGTATATCTTGGGCAAAGTTCTTCATTAAGTATAGTAACAGATGCGTAATCATCTACATTTCCTACACCCTCAATCTTCTTGATTTCTGGTTCTTTAAATTTCTGACCGAGTGCTGCAGCAGCTTCTCTGCAAATTCCGATTATACTCTGGCAATCAGCACGGTTAGGTGTAAGTTCTATATCAAAAATTACGCTATCAAGACCGAGAGCTTCCTGTATTTTCTGACCATTAGGATGCTTTTCGTTGAGTATAAGAACACCGTCATTTCCTGCGCCTTTATAATCTGCTTCGCTAATTCCTAATTCTTCGCTTCCGCAGAACATACCAAAGCTTGCTTCTCCACGCATCTTTGTTTTCTTTATTTCCATTCCATCTGCAAGATGTGCTCCATCAAGTGCAACAGGAACCTGTGCGCCGACGAAAACATTTGTTGCGGCAGTTACTATCTGCAAGAGTTCTTCTTCGCCTATATCGACCTGACAAACCTTAAGTTTATCAGCGTTAGGATGCTTATCCATCGACTTTATTTCGCATACTACAACATTAGATACGCCCGGCATTTCATCTATAACTTCTGCAATTTCAAATCCACGCCACATCATTTTCTCAACGAACTGTTCATTAGTTACATTGAAATCAACATACTCTTCTAACCATTTGCGAGGTAATTTCATATTTTGAATCTCCTTTCCGCCATCAGAACTGCTTTAAGAATCTTGCATCGTTATCATAGAGCAAACGTATGTCAGTAATGCCATACTTGAGGTTTGCAACCCTATCAACACCTATTCCGAACGCAAAAGCTTTCCACTCTTTAGGATCAAGTCCGCAATTCTCTATTTCATGCGGATTTGTAATACCACAACCAAGTATTTCAATCCAGCCGGTATTCTTGCATACACGACAACCCTTGCCACCGCATATTGTGCAGGAAATATCTACTTCTGCTGATGGTTCTGTGAACGGGAAATAACTCGGACGGAATCTCGTCTTTACTTCATCGCCGAATACTGCATGAACAAATGTATCAATCGTTCCTTTAAGGTCTGCAAGTGTTATGTTTTTGTCTACTACAAGACCCTCCATCTGCATAAATACAGGTGAATGTGTTGCATCAACTTCGTCAACACGAAATACTCTGCCCGGAATTACAAGTCTGAACGGAGGTTTTAGTTCCATTAACGCCCTTGCTTCAACAGGTGATGTATGAGTTCTCAAAACCACCTTATCGTTTATATAGAATGTATCCTGCATATCCCTTGCCGGATGATCTGGCGGAAGATTGAGTTTTGTAAAGTTGAAATCGTCTAGCTCAACTTCAGGACCTTCAAATGTTGTAAATCCCATACCAACAAGTGCATCCCTTATCTGTCTATAAGTCTGTGTCATAGGATGAAGTCTGCCAACAGGCAAAACCTGCTTTCCGGGTTCTGTTACATCAATAGCTTCCTGGGCAAACTTTCTTTCGAGCATTGCTTCTGCTACTTTTGCCTTACTCTGGGCTATCTTCTCTTCAAGTTCCTTCTTAACTGCATTTGATGCCTGTCCCAATGCTGCACGCTTTTCTTTATCAAGCGTACCCATAGTTTTTAGAATCTCAGTAAGCTTACCTTTTTTGCCGAGAACTGAGCCCATAATCTCATCTATCTCAGCTTCTTCTTTTGCTTGCTGAAGCTTTTCAAGCGCTTCGAGCCTGATTTGTTCAAGTTTTTCAATCATATTCTACTCCTGATTAAATTTAATTAACAAAATATAAAGGCATACTCATCCTTAAAGGGACGAAGTATGCCGTTCGTGGTACCACCCTGATTCACTCTTAAATTCAAGAGCCTCATTATAGCTATAACGCACAACCGTTGACGACTACACAATTTGATATTATTCAATCTTCACCGTCAAAGCTCCGAAGCGAACTTTATGTAAATGAACCTACAAGCCGATTTCACCACCCGACTCTCTCTTTAGAAAGCGCATTTACTTTTCTTCATCACAGCTTTCATATATATTTTTATTTTAACACAATTATTTCCTTTTTTCAATAGCTTTATTTAAGTACATCTCTATCGCTTGTAAAATATACAAGTGCTATTGTGCCGGGACCTGCATGCGAACCGATAACAGGACCTACTGGGGCTATAACTACCTCTTTAGGTTTTATTAACTCTTCAACCTGCTTTTTGAGTTCCATAGCTTCATCCATACAATCTGCCTGCAAAATATAAACTGTCTGTTCTTGCGGATTTTCAATAGTTTCTGCGCATTTATCAAGTATATACTTTACAGCCTTTTTCTTACCCTTTACTTTTGCAACAGGAACAATTTTACCTTCCTTCGAAATATGCAAGACAGGTTTAATTTGAAGTGCAGTTCCGAAAAATGCGCTTGCATTTGAAACCCTGCCGCCACGCCTTAAATATTCAAGGCTATCAACAACGAACAGAGCGCATGAACGCATTTTATTATCCTCAACCCACTGCGCAATTTCTTCCATTGTACTTCCGCTTTCTTTCATATCAAGTGCGTGTTTTACCAACTGACCAAGCGGCATAGAAATTGCAAGCGTATCAACGAGAATAATCTTTCTTTCAGGATACTCTTCCATAAGCTGAGCTGCAACGAGCTTTTCGTTCCCGAATGTGCCTGAAAGCGCAGACGAAAACGCAATATGCAAAATATCATTTCCTGCCTTGAGATGCGGTTCAAAGTACTCTCTTATCTCATCAGGATTTCTTGCAGCGGTCGTTACAACAGCTCCATCTCTCATTCTTTTAAAGAATGCGCCGATATCAGTTTCTCTGCCCAAATCGTAGAAAATTTCTTCTCCTTCTATGGTGTAAGGCATTCTCAAGACCCTTATACCATATCTGTCCTCCCACTCAAACGGGATCTCGGAATTGGATTCCGTTGTTATAACATAACTCATATACTACTCCTATTGTTCCGTAGAATAAAATAAATACAAATAATTCCAGTGTGATAGACGGAACGCACAATCACAAATTTATTATATATGATTTATTAATATTTTTCAACCTTTTTAGCATAAATAAGCACTTTATTAAAATATTTGCATCTTGAAAACCTACTAAATCTATGGTATTATTAAGTTATAACTTTTTGAACGGGAGAAATTTTTATGAAAATATCGACAAAAGGAAGATATGCACTTAGAATGCTTATTGACCTTGCAGAGCATTCAGATTGTGGTTATATAGCGCTTAAAGATATAGCGAAACGTCAAGGAATTTCAAAAAAGTACCTTGAACAGATAATACCAATATTTAACAAGACGGATATTTTAAAGACAAACAGAGGGTCACAAGGCGGATATATGCTTTCAAAATCGCCTGACACATATACTGTTGGCGATATTTTAAGGCTTACCGAAGGCAACCTTGCACCTGTCACTTGTCTTGAAAACAATCCTGTTGAATGTGAACGCAGTTTAGAATGCGCTACACTTCCTATATGGCAGGGACTTTATAAGGTTGTAAATGAATATCTTGATTCTATAACTCTTCAGGATATCCTTGATATGCAAAAAGAAAGATTCGTTAATAATTATATGATATAATTATATGCGGTATATTTAATTCTTGACAATATGCTGCATATTTTTTATAATTTACATAGTAATTTGATAGGTATTAGAGGAAGTAATATATGTTAAATCAGTTTTCAAGGACAGAATTGATATTTGGCCATGATGCTATGGAACAG
>CADBRR010000135.1 GCA_902797145.1 uncultured Eubacteriales bacterium
TATGAAGGGCGATGTTGATGGTAACGGTGTTATCGAAGCAGCAGATGCAACATTGATTCTTCGTCACGTTGCACAGTTGACAGTTCTTGAAGGTCAGGCTGCGATTAATGCAGACGTTGATGGTAATGGCGTTATCGAAGCAGCAGATGCAACTTTGGTTTTGAGATTTGTAGCTCAGCTTATTACAAGCTTCTAATAATTAATAATGTCGGCGGAACAATTTGTTCCGCCTTTTTTATTGAAATTACTAAAAAAGTGTTTGCATATGCAATAAAATGTGATATTATTAAAATGAGGATAATATATAAAAAGGAGAAAATTCATTATTATGAGGAAAAATACAGCTTTTGTGCTTGCAATTATGATTATACTTATGGTATGTTCAAGCATTTTTTCAATATGTGCTTCTGCGTTTGGCGAAGAACTTATGCTAAAGTATCGTGATAATGGCGATGGGACTGTAACAGTATATGGTTATATTGGTGATGGCGTTGATGTAGTAATTCCCGAAACGTGCGAGGGAAAGCCAACAACAAGAATTGCAGGAATTATTTTTGCAGATACAGATGTTGCGATTGAAACTGTATCGCTTCCGTCCTCGATAATTGAGATAGAAGAATCTGCATTTTCAGGCATTCAATCGCTCCATGAAATCAATGTAAATGATGAGTGCGAAAACTACAAATCTGTTGACGGAGTTCTTTATGAAGTTGATAAGGGATTAAATAGATTGAAGCTTGTGACATATCCAGCAGGAAAAACGGATACAAAGTTCATAATTCCAGATAACGTATCAGCACTTAATGATGTTGCATTCCTTGACGCAAAGAACCTCACAGAAATTGCTGTCGGCAAGAATCTTCGCAATATAGGCATTAGAGTTTTTGCAGGTTGTGATAACCTTGAAACAATATCGTCATCAAGTAACGGTTTTGAAACATACGACGGAGTTCTTTATAATAGTGCCAAAAAACTTATTTATTATCCTGTTGCAAGAAGTGGTGAAAAATATGTTATTGATAACGATGTGACCGGGATTGAACAGTACGCTTTTGAAAACTCAAAAAATCTCAAAGAAATCGTAGTAGGTTCAAGCGTTGCAAAGATTGAAAGCTATACATTCTATCGCTGTGAAAAGCTTGAAAAGGTTGAATTTAAAGGTTATGTCGAATCAATCGAAAACAATGCGTTTGAACAATGTGCAAACCTTAAAGAACTCTATTTTAATGGCGATGCGCCTACGAATGTAGGAAACGAGATATTTGGTTCATTCAGAAATGTAACGATTTTCTATAATAAAAATGCTTCGGGCTGGAAAACCCCAATATGGAATGGTTATAATACACAGCCTGTTCAGGGCGAAGATGTTTTCTTTACTGTAAACTTTTATGGTTTTAATAATGAACTTTTGTCAACACAGAAAGTTAAACAGGGCGAAAATGCAGTAGTTGATTTTGTAATCCCCGAAGTTCAGGGATATGAATTTGTCGGTTGGACTGAATTGCTCGAAAATGTTCAATCGGATATGAATATATATGCCGTATATCAGAAAATTGAACCGAAATCATACACTGTAACATTCATCGACTGGGACGAAACAGTTCTTAAAGTTGAAGAAGTTCAAGAGGGAAAGAGCGCAACAGCTCCTGCAAATCCTATTCGTGAAGGCTATAAGTTCATTGGCTGGGATAAGGACTTTTCTAAAGTTACTTACAATATGTTCGTTTATGCTCAGTATGAATTGATTCAAGAACCGACCCCAACCCCAATAGATGAGGTTATTAAGGGTGATGTTGATAATAATGGTTCGGTCGAGGCTGCCGATGCAACAGCTGTTCTTCGCCATGTTGCACAGCTGACAGTTATTGAAGGAAATAGCGCACTTGCAGCAGATGTTGACGGAAATGGCGTTATCGAAGCCGCTGATGCAACGATGATATTGAGGTTCGTAGCACAGCTTATAACTTCGTTCTAATATTAAATGATGCTCCCTTTCGGGAGCCTCATATTTATTAATTTTTTGATTTAAAATTTTATAATACTATTGTAAATTTGACGAAAGTTTGTTATAATTATAATTAATAAATAAAATGTGGTAAACTGTAAGCAATATTCATCGAATACCGCCACACTTTCCTTGAA
>CADBRR010000136.1 GCA_902797145.1 uncultured Eubacteriales bacterium
ATTATTAAATTCCGAAATTAAGTCATAGATATCGGAAATGATTCTTTTTTTGGACATTTCGGAAATATAATCGGATATTTTATCAGAATAGAAACTATTGGCAAGAAATTTTATCCCAAAATTGTCTTCTCTGTCGTAGGTTGAAAATATAAAACGGAAATATTGCGGATTGATATGTATATTAATTATTTGCATATTTTCATTTGAGATGTCTGTGATACAATGTGATTTGTTGGGTTTGAAAACAAAAATATCACCGCTATGGATGTTAAAATTGTTATCGCTTTGGTAAATTCCGGTTCCTGAAATTATATATCCTATTTCAAAATCAATATGATGATGTATGCGGAAAGATTGTTGTCTTGCCGATGCGGTTGATTTATATACGGAAACGATAATGTCTCCTTGATTATTTGTTAATTCACCGATTAATTCCATATAATAATTATATTTTATTAATTACAATGTGTCAACAAAATCAAAATATTGTTTATAAAATTCAAAATATTATTGTTGAAAAAAGACAACTATCATTATATAATAAAAAGCGAAAATTCGTAAAGGAGATTAAATTTTGAGAGCGAGAGATTTAAAGATAACAGATTTAAGAGTCGCTAACATAGACGGACTTCCAAAACATATGATTTTATTAAAACTATTTACTAACGATCCTGCAATAATAGGCTATGGCGAAGTAAGAGATGCCTCTAGTGCAACTTATGCTAAAATACTTAAAAGCCGTCTTATAGGAGAAAATCCTTTAAATGTGGAAAAATTATTTAATAGGATAAAGCAGTTTGGTGGGCACTCGCGGCAAGGTGGGGGTGTTTCAGGTGTAGAAATAGCGCTTTGGGATATTGTTGGAAAGTTTTATAAAGTTCCTGTTTATCAACTTTTAGGCGGGAAATATAGGGATGAAGTTCGTATATATTGCGATACTGACGTCGACGGTAAACATACCGGAACGGATATGGGCAAGGCATTAAAAAAACGTATGGAGCAAGGATTTACTTTCCTAAAAATGGATTTAGGTATAGAACTATTATATGACGAGTCCGGAACACTTAATGCGCCCATAGGAATGCTCGAAGATATGAAAAAGTATTCTATGAAAGCTATATGCCATCAATCGGGTAGTATTGATAAATCTTTGATGTTCGGTAAAAATTATGAAATATTTACAATTCCGCATTACGCGACAGTAATACATTTGACTGAAAAGGGTCTCAATTATCTTGAAGATTACGTCAGACAAGTTAGGGAAGTTATAGGAAATGAGGTCCCGCTTGCGATAGACCATTTCGGACACGTTGCGATAGAAGATGCAATAAAATTTTCTAAACGTCTTGAAAAATATAATATTGCTTGGATGGAAGATTTAACATCGTGGCAAAATAATAAAGATATAAAGAAATTTGCCGACAATTCACTCGTCCCTATATGTACGGGCGAAGATATATATCTTGCCGAGAATTTTGAGAATATAATGAAGGCGGGTATAAACACGATACATCCCGACTTGTTAACGATAGGCGGCCTTCTTGAAATGAAAAAAGTAGGTGCGTTGTGTGAAAAATATGGAGTCTCGCTTGCAATACATATGGCAGAAAGTCCCATCGGATTTATGGCGGCAGTACACGCAGCTGCAGCACTTAAAAACGTACTCGCGGTGGAATTCCACTCAGTTGACCACCCTGAATGGTATGAACTTGTAAATCCTGTAATTAAACTTGAAAATGGGTTTATGCAGGTTCCTGATGCGCCTGGTCTTGGCATTGAAAGCTTAAATGAAGATCTAATTGAAAAATTCCGTAAAGCGGATTGTGACGAACCTTGGAAGGATACGTTAGATTGGGATAAGGAATGGGCGAACGATAGAGAATGGTCGTAATAAAGGACAGATAATGAATATTATAGAAAGTAATACAGAAGGCTATTTGCCGTTAATTTCTTTCAATGGTTGGAGAGTTGCTGTTGCAAATTATTGCGAACGATTAAAAGAAGAAAATATTTGTCGTGTTGAACGCCATTTGAAAACGGATGAAGTATTTATTTTATTGCAAGGTGAAGCAACGTTACATATAGGCAAAGAGTTGAAACCATATCCTATGGAAAAGGGCAAGTTTTATAATGTTAAATGTGGTGAATGGCATTGTATTTCCATGATTGAAGGTACAAAAGTCGCAATCATTGAAAATGACGACACAAGCGATGAAAACTCGGAGAAATACTTTTTTAAGGAGCAATAAGATGAGAAAGGCATTGATAACAGGTTCAACGCAGGGAATAGGTAAAGCTATTGCCGAGGCTTTTGTAAAAGAGGGTTACGAGGTTATCATACATTGCTCGAAGGATTTGGCAAAAGCGGAAAAAGTTCGCAAGGAAATAGGGGCTCATTATGCCGTTACTTGTGATTTATCTAGCATGGATGAAGTGAATGAGTTATATACAAAAACGGGTGCAGTTGACTGTCTTATTCTTAATGCAA
>CADBRR010000137.1 GCA_902797145.1 uncultured Eubacteriales bacterium
ACGCTGACAAAATCACTTGTATTTGATGAAAACTACTGACGGAGATTTTACTTATTATTAATGGAATGATAACATCGGTTAAAAGTGAATAAGAGTGCAGAATGGTTGGTGCGAAAAAACAAATTTTTACAAACTATTTTTCGGAACGAGCTTCGGATTTTATTTTTGTTATGAATGAATTATTGATAACATCGGTTAAAAATAAAATATGCAAAAATGTTAAGTGATTACAAATTTAATCAATTATCTTTAATTAGCATGATATAGCAGCTCTTGCAGATTCTTTGGCGAATTTTGCGTATCATATTTTGAAAATCATATGTGATATGATACATTATGGTACGCAAAACTCTTGAAAATGCGTAGAGTTTGGGAGGCTTTGCTTCTTAGAAAATCAAAGTTGCAATAAGCGATTAAGCATTGCCCCCACATTCACAAAATAACTTCTATCCGATAAGTAATTGAGATTTTGCGTTTCATTCCTATAAAATTCATTCCAATAGCTAACCATTCTTTCATATGAGCGCATTAATTGTTCTTGATTATTTTTGCAAAACGATTGAATCAAATCAGTATCTTTATTCTAAGTTATTATTGCTTTTCTTTTCTTTTTATTATAACAACGCTGATAACGAGAAAAATCGGGAAACAAATTCCTGCTAAAAGTCCGTTCTTAATATTTTCGCCCATAAGCTGCGAAACATTGCCAACGATTGCTGGACCCAAAGCGCCTCCGACATCGCCCGCCAAGGCGAGGAAAGCGAACAGCGCTGTACCGCCCTTTGGCAATTTTGAAGATGAAATACTTATAGATCCCGGCCACATAATGCCAACTGAAAAACCGCACAACATACAGCCTACAAGGTTCATTACCGGCAAATGGGCAAGTGCAGCTAAAAGATAGCTACAAAGGCAGAGGATACCTGATGCAATCATAAATTTTGACAAGTCGATTTTTGCCCCATATTTGCCATACAAAGAACGGCTAATCCCCATAAATGCAGCGAATCCGCAAGCTCCGAGCAAATCGCCCATTGTTTTTGTAACTCCAAGTGATGATTCTGCAAATGCAGATGCCCATTGTGCCATTGATGCTTCAGACGCTCCTGTACAAATCATCAAAAGAACAAACAAATAAAAGATTTTTGTTTTGAACAGCTGCAAAATCGTCATACTCTCACCGTTTTCAACGATTGGTTCAATCGGGCAGGTTGCAAAATTAAATACATTATACAATGGAATAATTGCCCACAAGCACACGAGGACACGCCAATTTTCCGTTCCGAAAATTACAAAAAACGCTGACGACAGCACTATTGTACCTACTGCGCCCCAGCAATAGAAAGAATGGAGGAGGCTCATCATACTTGCCTTATTTTCAAACGGGCAAGCTTCGATTATGGGGCTGCAAAGCACCTCGATAAGACCGCTTCCGACTGAATAAATTACAACGCACAATAAAATTCCAACAAACGAATTTGTGCAAATATCGGGAACGAACGACATCATAACAAGCCCTATGCCGGACGTAATCTGCGCAATTATGATACTTTTTCTATATCCGATTTTGTCGACGAACTTTGCGCACAAAAAATCAACAATCAACTGTGTTACATAAAAAACAAGTGGAATGAGTGCCAACTCTGAATACGATATACCATAGCTTCTATAAAAAGTCAAAAATAGCAACGGCACAAAGTTTGCAGATATTGCCTGAGTTATAAAACCCATATAGCACGCAAGCTTTGTTCTATTATAATTTTTTATTTCATTCATATAACTTGTTTCCCTTCGGTTTAATCAATATATATTATATCGTCAAACCATATGACAAACAAGCAATAATAAACCCAATTTTTAGCATTATTTACCCAAAGATTTGCGAAACAGGCTTGGCGTTACTTGATAAATTCTTTTGAACTGTCTGCAAAAATAATTTGCAGAATTGAATCCACATTCTGCTGATATTTCATCAATCGTTTTAGTTGTATCCCTGAGCATTTCCTGCGCAAGCTGAACCCTATGGCGCAAAAGCGCATCTATTGGACTGCACCCCATATATGTTTTGAAGCATCGTGCGGCTTCGCTCCTGCTAATATTTGCAGATTTTGAGATATCTTCGAGCGTCACATTTTCAGAATAATGATTATGAATATAAGAAATCATTTTTTGCACACGAATTTTTGTTTTCATCTGAATTCGTGAAGAGTCAACTTTTTGCCATTCATCGTAATGGCATACGATATATTCAAAAATATTTATTATTTCACGCTGAACTATCAACTCATAACAATCGGCGCAAACTTCCATAGCATTGAACATATTATCTGCGCATTTGCATACATTATCAATATTTCGTTTAAAAACGATATAAGGAAGAGTATTATCCTGAGAAACAGGCTGAATATATTTTTGATATATCAGGCTTGTTTCCGGTGCAATTATAGTTCCCGAAAAAACGACGTTTGGCAATTTATCCGGATTTTTCCCCGATACTTGACGAATCCTATGCAGAACGTTCCCATTAAGAAAAATCACATCACCTTTTTCCAAAATGACGTGTTTTTCACCTATTTGGTAATCTATGTTCTGTGAATCAGCCATTGCAATTTCAAATCCGTCATGCCAATGCAGAGGTCCTGCATATTCCGGCAAAGAACCTAATTCATCATGAAAATACGTTATCGGAAACATCGACTTTTTATATGGCATAAACTCCCTAAGTTCATTGTCGATTAAAATAGGCATACTTTACTCCTGAACGCTTTTACTTTTACAATTCCATTCACATTAAAATAACTTCGTTTTCTTTTTTAAACCCATACTTTTTATAAAATTCAGGCAGAAAACCATCGCCCTGAGTAATCAAATTTATTCCCTTGATACCTCTATTTTTCATTTCCTCAATGCAGTTTTCAAGCAACTTTGCAGCGATACCTTTTCCCTGAAAATCGGGATGTACTGCAAGGTCGTTTATTTCAAACATTCTGCCCCAATGGAACAGCATAGAGCTTCCAAGTATAAATCCGACGACCCTACCGTCTTCAAGATATTCTAAACCGTAGGAGTGTTTTGAGTCCATTATTTCCGAAATATGAATTTCTGCATCCTTTGTGTCCCAATTATCGTTCCATGGTTCGCCCGAAAATGCTTTTGCATAAATTAAACCATATTCCGATATATGCGCCTTGTTTATTTCTTTTATTTCAAACATACTTTCCTCCGGATTTACAATCTTATAATATTTAAAATCTTCATCTTCACGAACGAGTGTAAAACCAACTTTTTCAAGCACGTGCTGGCTTCGAGCGTTCTCTTTCACTGTGTCTGCATAAAGTGTTTTAATATTAAGCTCATCAAAAACATACTTAACTGCAAGCTTTTCTGCCTCTGTTCCAATGCCTTTATCCTTATATTTTGCATTTTTTAGTGTAATTGACATTGTTGCAGATTTATGCTTTTCGATATTTTTAATAATTATTTCGCCTACTATTTCATTATCTGACATTATTGCAAGCGGTATTCTGCCCATATCTTTTTGACGGTTGATATATTTATTTACTTTTTCTTCGCTATAAACATATGAAACAAACTCCTGATTTTTCAATAGCAGGTCTGCATCGTTTTCATATTCTTTAAAATAGCTTTTATACATATCGTCCGTCATCGGTATAAGGTATATCATTATCTCACCTGATTTTCGATTATTTCGATACGAGTTTTAAAAACTTTGTATCGTTCATCTGCTCATTTGTCAGATATTCACCGTTATAAAACAAGGCATATGTTGTTATGGGCGTTGGTGCGTTCTGCGCCTCCGACTTCGTTTCAATATGGATTGATTTAAACGGAATATTGTGTTCTTCGGCTGTTTTTTCTACTATTGGCACATATTTTGCGTTAAATGGACACTGGTTTGTATAATAAAGCACATATCCGTTTTTATCTACTATGGGGTTCTTTGCGCAATCCTTAAATCTCGGTTTTTCAAAATTACTTTCAAATGGTAGATACCAAAGCTGAATCCCGCCTACTGCTTCATCGCATACGGAAAATCCCTTATATTTCAGATATTTCGGGTCTGCAAGGAACGGTTTTTTCTTTGCGCTCGACAATATGCACAAGCCTTTTTTGCCTTGCTCTTTACTATCTAAAATGCAAGCTTCGATTAAATCATTTGAATAACCATGACCTTTGAGTGCGCCTGAGACCCACAAGCAGTCGATATACATATATCCGTTTGCATCTATTGGAACCCACGCATTCTCAGCAGGTATATATTCGATAAAGCATTTTCCACGCTCTGTGCTTTTCAAGAAAACAAGCCCGTCCGAAAATCGGTCTTTTAGCCACGCTTTCTTCGATACGACCTGTATATCCTTGTTATTTGAAATTGCACAGCAGATATGTTCGTTTTCGATATTATCGCTTGTAAGTTTTATGTATTCCATAAATTTTCCTCCCATTTATTTTAACAATTCTATTTTAATTCCGACGACGCCGTATTCTTTCTGTTTTTCCGTTGGGTAGTACACATTCATATCATCGGGCGAGGCGGTTTTTACATTACTTTGGGTATATCCACATTCGAGCAATGGTAGATTTTTATACAGCGTTTCAAACGAATCGAACACGAACAAATCAAGCACATTAACATCTATTATTTCCTGCGTTAGCGAATTAGTAAATGTTATTGTATCGCCTCGTTTGATTTCCCTTCTTTTTTCATCGTACAATCTTAACTCTATTGTTTTTATTCCGTTCTTTATCATTTCAAACGGCTGTGGTTGGAGCTTCATTGAATGGTTCATATTTACCTCGCACTCGTTTTTCTAACCTTATTATAATATAGTTCCATACAAAAATCAACAACAGCACCCGAAAGTGCTGTCTTGAATCATATTATTATTTTCCTATAACCTTTTTCTGCCACGATTTTTCGCCACAATGCGGGCATTTCATATAGCGTGTTCTGCCCATATGCATTGACCACAGAACGCTATTATATGTCGGAATGTACTTATGTCCGCATTTTTTACATTCATAATATCCTGCTACCTGTTCTATCCTTATAGCGTAGGCTATTCCTACTATGAACACAAGAAACCCAAAGACTATCAATGCAATCCTTATTAGATCCTGCATTTCAACAAATGATGCAACAAACACCATTGAAAAAAGGAACAGCGATGAAATGATGCCTATCACTACTTCAAGCGATAAAAGTCGTTTATCTGCTTCTTCTTTCTGCTTTACAAGCTCGATTAAAAGTTTTTCTGTTTTTTCATTGTATTTTTCCATTGATACAACCTCCCCTCTTAACAAATCATTCACAGTAATTTTGAGTAAGTCGCACAGCTCAAGCATTATTGCTGCGTCGGGCAATGATTTCCCATTTTCCCATTTTGAAACTGCTCTATCGGTTATGCCTAACTTTTCTGCAAGCGCTAATTGTGTCAAGCTCTGCTCTTTTCTTTTCTGTGAAATAAATTTACCGATTTTGATTAAATCCATATTCGACCTCCTTTCGCTTATATTGTAA
>CADBRR010000138.1 GCA_902797145.1 uncultured Eubacteriales bacterium
AGATCTGCATAAACACATCAAAGGCATAGACAAGGATATGTCCGGATCCCATGCAGGGATCCAGGAATTTGATGTCTTCCGGTTTAAGTTTTGCGTGCTCTGCTTTGATCTTATTCAGTTCGATCTGTACTGATTCTTCCTGTTCAGCTTCATCAAGATAATATTTCCAATCCGATTTATCAAAATCCTTATGACCTTCAAACCAAAGCCTTCCAAGTGAATTTTCGACCATATAGCGGACTATCCAATCGGGAGTAAAAAGCTGAGTTGCCGCAGGGATTTTTTCTTTCGATATTTTTATATTCTTTTTAAGGTTTGCGAACACTTCGTCTTTTGGTTCGCTATTATAATACTGATACAGCCAGCCGATAATCTGCACTTGGTCGGTCCAATTATCTTCCGGTATCATCTCTATCATCTGTCTAATTACGCTTTTATCACCGTGCAAAATTTTATCCGGGAACAAAAGCTCTGTATAATCCGATATACTCTGAAACATACCCGGCAGAATTTTTGACAGGGCATTACACTGAGCAATTATAAGATACTTATAAAGTCCTTCCTCGTCGTTATTTTCTTTGAAAGCATAGACTTTTTTCATATCTATACCCAAGCCATCAAGGTTTGTCTCCAAGACTTCTTTCATAATCTGCGGGTTATAACTATTATTTTCGTCAGTAAACACACGCACACGCAAAGGGAGGTAACCGTTTACCTCCATAAATCTGAGTGCGATAAATCTATTAAACCAAGTATATGCTATTTCCTCGATAACCTGCTGATAGCCTTTTTGTTTAACGTGTTCAATAAGCGCTTGTCTTTGGCTCATTTCTTCTTCCGACATAACGTTGCCTTGAACAGAAACTGCCGATTCATCAGTAAAACCATTTTCCGTTATTTCGTAGTAGTCTGCCCTTTCTGCTACGCTATCAATAAGTTGTCTTCTTGCCGACACAGCAAATTTTTTAATAGAGTTTTTATCCATAAGTTTCTCCTTATTTCAGTTGAATACCGTCGCAATTTTTCAAAAGTTGTTTTAGCTGGCTGCGGATTTTTTCGACATAATCGTCAACATCTTCTGCTGTTTCCAAAGTTTTAGGCGGGAAAACAACTGCACGATTATAAGGTTTTATTACCTTTTTCTGTATTTTTTCAGTAGTTTCGCTCGGTTTTGCCTGTATTTCCTTTGGAGGCTGGAGTGCCGACTCGATCCTTTCAACAGTTGAATGTTTATATTGTATCATAGCAGGCGTAAGGCTTTCAATCAACGTAATAGTTTTATATTCGTTAATCTTTTGCCTTTGAAGTTTATAATATTCATCTGCCTTATCGACAATATCTTTAACTTTGAAATCGCCATTACTTGCCTGTTGGATATCGACTTTACACTGAACGATAATATCGTTTACCTCGTTGCGCTTTGCATCGAGCAATCTATTATAGCCCTCACGAACTATTGCCATAAGCGAGTTCAATTCAGGTATTTTCTTATAATCAAACCTTTCCTGTACAAGCACAATCAATCTTATTTTATTAAGCGCCTCGTATGCAGCATTATCCTGTGCGATATAGTTCACTTCATTACGCAAATCCGACTCCATTTGCGAAGCTGCGTCGAAAATCTGTACTTGAGTTTTGAAAAAGCTTTCGATGTCCTGAAGGTCTTCCTTATTATCGAAAAGATTATCCTCTTGTTTAAGCACATAATCTATAAGCGCAATATTATCGTTCTTTTTAGCTAAGATATCGTTCATCAATTTAGCTGCATTAACGACTTTATTTTTATCAGGATAATTGCGATTCTGATTATACCTTTTTTCGAGGCTTTCATAATGCGCTTTTTGTTCCTCAAATTTTTTTATAATAAACGCAACAAGTCCGTCCTCGTCATCAGGCACGTCCATAACATCGAAGTATTCACGCAACAGTTCTTTAACATTTTTCATTTTAACTGCTGTTACTATCTGGCGTTTTGCGATTGTTGTTTTGCCTATCTCGCTTTTTTTACGGAGCAAATCTATAAGTCTTGGATCGTTAGGCTGAACAGTTGCGCCACCATACTTTATAGTAACCTTTTGTTGATTTATAAGCAAAGCGACAACGGCTGCAATGTCAATTTCACGCCAGCCATAAGGTATAGCCTGATATCTGCTTTGGACATCAAACATTGAAGTAGGCAGATTTTGTTTATCCTTTATAATCAAATATTCTTCGACATTTGCAGCAGCATCACGATTAGGCTGTGCATACTCTTCACGATAATCGTTTAAGATTTCAATAATATCCGCATCTGTTTCAGCGTGCTTTTTAATCAAGTCAAGCTTACTATAAACACGACCTACGAGGCATTCGAGTGCCTGTTCAATATGTGACTTTGCATCACCGCTCTTTATCTCTATATATTCGCCGTCAACATAGTATTCAGCATTTATGATAGCTTTCTTAATTTCCTCCTCAGCGGACTGCTCATATCTTCCTGCTTCGTCATTCTGGTTGCGTATTATATCCTGCATTGATTTAGGAAGCTGTGCAATGTTCCTTTGTTTCACATATTTTCGTATCTTCATTGAATTTTCAAGCATTTCATAATACGAAGAACCCGACATTACGCCTATTGCCTGCCCCTTTGATTCAGTTATGAGGCGCATCTTTGATTTTTCCTGCATATCCGTTGCAACTGTCAAAAAGCGCAATTTCATTCCGCCTGTTGCACTTCCCATTGTTACGCCGTCAACCATTTTATCAAATTCAAAGTCATACTTACCATAACGGAATTTTTTCGCTTGATAAATATCCGAATAAATAATCTGAGCGATACGTTCGACGATATTATATGTATCTACAACAGTATTTTTAATATCCTTCTGGATATCCTGTTCCTCGTCCGTCAAGAAGTTATAAATATCGCCTGATCTTCCGATATAGTTCTGACCCATGAGTCGGTTAAGCGAGTCGCTAACCTTTTCTCTAAGAACAATTTTATCCGTTCTTATATCGTCAGCCATAAGTATTACTATATTATCAATGTTTGAAGGAATATCATCAACATATCTAATAAGATAAAGCAATTTCAGCACGTCAACATCTATTTGTTCTATGCCTGCGCCCGAATCTGCGGCATTCTTACAGCGTTCAATTACTCTTCTGATTGAGCTATCAAGGAACGAATGCACAGTATCATAAAATCTAAAGAACGGAACGAGTGCATATTCGTCTTTATCCTGAATTTTCTGTGCTGCCTCTTGGAATCCCGAAAGCATTGATCGTTCACCGCCCGACAAGTGTTTACCTGAATTACCATGTTTTCGAATTTCTGCAAACACTTTCTGCATGATAATAAACTGATACGGCACGAACGGGAAGTTTACAGCAAACTCATTTGCGCCTGTAAAGCCCTTTATATCCATTATTGAGTTTGAAAAGCTGAACAAGTTACGCAAAACTGAATCGTTCTTTTCATAGACTGATTCGAGTTCTTTTTCTGCTTGCGGATTTTTCTTCAAAATTCTCTTTTGAATAACTTCATCAACCGAAGATGACGAGAGCGAAAGCCTCGTTTTAAAACGAGCTTGAATCCTTGAAAATTCGTCGGCACGAACCTTTATTATCTCGTCAATAGCTTCCTGACCTGTGCATACTACCCATACTTTTCCGCCACACTCGCTGCCTATTTTTTCAATCATTGACTGTAAGTTTAAAAGCATACTCGTATCAGTTCCGACATACTGACCTACTTCGTCAATCATGAACAGCAATCTAAAATCATTCGGCTGTTTATTTACATATTCTTTTATATCTTCAACAAGGCTTGCAATTGAAAAATCGACCTCTGTTTTATCGTTAAACCAATTCTTTGCATCCTCTTCACTTATATCAAGCACTTCTACAAGGGTTGGAATTATATACTTACTATTAAAACCAAATACACTTCTTTGGTCAATCCATGCCTTGCCCTTTTTCTCTTCAAATATACGGCGGAACTCTTCCGTTTTACCAAGCTGTTCTATATATTTTTCAAGCATTACGACTTTAAAGTCATTAAATTCCTTAACATGGAAACCAAGATGTTTATAAAACATTTTGGCAAATACTTTTAAAACTGCTGTACTATCCTTTTTTGAAAAACCTTCAATATCAATATTAAACAGAATAGTTTCTGTTTTGCATCGTGTTGATTTATCTATAAGCATGAATGTTGCAGGGTCATCTTCAAACTTCTTCCTGAACATCTCAACCGTTGACATTTCGCCTACCTGTTTATTTTCAAGTATATATGACAGCATTTTCAAGAAATGCGATTTACCACTTCCGAAAAATCCCGAAATCCACACGCCTATATCATCTGTTGGGTTATCTATTGCATCGCTATAATAATCAAAAAAGCTTATAAAATGCTTCTTCAATTCCTTTGTAATTACATACTCTCGAACTTCTTGTTCTATTGCTTCTTTTGCATCTTGGTCTACCTTAATAACACCATTGATTTTTCTATTGATGTCATCTTCAAACATATTTCTTATTATCATTTGGTTTCCTCCTTAGAAAAGATTGAATGCTCTATAATAATCATTCGGTTTAAGCCTTCCGAAAAGCTTTAAATTATACCCATCAAACTCGCCGGGATACATTACAACTATCGGAATATCCGAAAAATAAGGTTGCAATGCTTCAAGCAAAGAATGAACCCTCATAAACGGAAACACATCGCCTACTCCTGTAAGCATTAACACATCTCTACTCTCATGCGGTTCATACTGTATTTTTTCTATAAATTCACTCGTGCCTATTGCTGAGTGCAGTTGTTCGAGCAAGTATTTTTCCCCGTCTGCTTCCTCCATTTCAATTATGGCATCCATTATATCCATTTCTTCACATATTTCAAGAAATGTTTTATACAAGTTACACTCAATCAGCCTACAATTTAATGACTGAGATGTTTTTAACTGTTCTATAAAATGCGTAACTGTAATTTCTTCTTCAGGTTCATAGCAGAATATTCTTATATTCACTTCGTTGCTAAGGCCCTTCCCTTCAAGGAAATCGTCTTCCTGTATTACTTTTTTAAGATTATCAAGCCTTTCTTTTAAGTCGCTCATTTGTTTTTCTCCTTTACATCAAGCAGTTAAAAGCCGCTAGTGCTTTTATATCACCGCTATTTCGTATAGCATTTTCTAAAATCGGATGTATTAATACTTGGTTCAAATGTCCCGATTTCATATTATCAATGTACTCATTTTCGATAAGAATTTTTGAAAACACCTGTTTTACTTTCGTAATTGTGCTTTCGCTCCATGATGCAACCCAATCGTCTTGTTCCTGCAAGCGCATCATAAATACATTTATATCCATTCTGCCGAATGTCATATCGTTATTCTCATATTTTTCACCGACGACAGTTATCATAAAATCCCACACAAGGCGATACTGTTTCATCATTGCATAAAGGCATATCTGTTTTGAAACATCGCTCGGCTGCTTTGCTATGGCACGGACAAGTTCTTCATCGTTCAACGCATTAAGTCTACGCAAACAAGCCTGAGCCATTCTGCGCACTGACTTCTCTGTTGGATATTGGAACAAGTTCTCTTCTGTTATTCTATCAATTACTTGTTCTTCGCTCAGTCCTTCTTCGACAAGCCTTGAAGTTGTTCGCATCTCATAAAACAAAAACTGTTCCCTCGTCATAGCCGCAGAATAAGGACTTAATTGCTTCTGCAATTTGTTAGATTTTTTATACATAGCTACACTCCATTGCCATTTAAACACTTATATAAGGTTATATATACTAATTTTATTATAACAGAGATTGAATTAAAATGCTACCATTTTATTTTTTTCAAACTAACGCAGAGAATCTCGCAGGCATTCAGACGCACTCACAGACACTCAGGCAAGCTTAAAATAAAAGAGTGCAACGCACAAAAAATGTATAAATTATCATTATGACAGAAGGTTTAAGCTATTATGTTACAAATCGATATGACATATATGTATGTTATAGTTTAACAAAGTATTTAATGAGATATACATTTATCAAAAACTGTTAGTTGCTTGTTAGTTTCTTGTTAGTTGTAACAGAAAAAACAACTAAATTTAACACTTATTATAACGTAAAAAGCCTTGCAAATACTGATATTTCAATAATTTACAAGGGCTTTTTGCTATGGTGCGGGTAGCAGGACTTGAACCTGTACAGGGTTGCCCCTACAAGAACCTGAATCTTGCGCGTCTGCCAATTCCGCCATACCCGCTTATTCTCTTTTTTATACAAAATAAATGCCCGTTACGCTTCCCGTAATTCGAGCATTCGATTTTGGTGGATGGGGATGGATTCGAACCATCGAAGTCTGTGACGGCAGATTTACAGTCTGCTCCCTTTGGCCGCTC
>CADBRR010000139.1 GCA_902797145.1 uncultured Eubacteriales bacterium
AATCAGTCATTTTCATAAGCTCTTGACCAACCGTCATTTTACCTACTGCCGCATCACCTAATATAAATACTAATTTCATATGTCAACTCCATAAATTATAATTTGTCTCTATTTTGTAAGCAATCGGCAATTTAATTCATACAATGCCGTTTTATTTGAATCCCATGTTAATCTCAACAACGCTTCATCGTAGTTTAACCACTCAAAGCCAATATGCTCTTCAGAAAGGCATATGTCTATTTCGCATTCAAATCCAAACGCATATTCAGGAATCACGAATATATCTTTACTCCATAATTTTCTGTGCTTTTCAGAAATCACATTCGCAGGAATATATGCCATTGATGTAAGAGGAATAACAAATGTTGATATTATTCCTGTCTCTTCCCTTATTTCCCGAATAGCTGCTTGCATAGCAGTTTCATCGTTTTCACCGCCTCCTGCCACAAACTGATATTGATTTATATCCGCTCGGTGCAGAACACAAAATTGGTATTCCTGTTCTTTTTTCCTATAAGGTATTGCCAATATTTGAAATGGCGCCCGCATAATTTTTTCTCCTTAAAAAACAATTTTTTACCTATACACAATAACGATAAATCAGTTTAAAATCAATATAAATCTCATTCAGACAAATATTTGTATTCAAGCCCATAATCTCGTATATCTGATTCATCGTTTAAATAATCGTAACCCTCATCTGACACTATTTCAAATCCACACTTAATATGCGTATTTATAGACGCAATATTTTTCTTGCTAACGCAGGAACAAAGCCTAAACGAGCCATCATTTTTCAATGTGTTTATTACGTAATTTAAAAGCTTTGCAGCATAACCTCGTTTTCTGCTATCCGGTCTAGTTTCGAGTGCTTCAATATAGAATATAGAATCTTTTACAAGGCAAGTCCTTAAAGCACTTAACCAGATGCCATTTTCCTCTAAGATCCAATAAGTTGCTTCATATTTTTTGTAAAAATCGTTTTTTAGGAAATCCATAAATCCCGCTTCAACCATTCTAACAGCTTTATCCTTATCTCTTTCATCAGGATAAAAATAATCTGTGTTTTCAAAATTGCTCTCAGAGTAAATATCCATTAGTTTTCTCTTATCTAAATCATTATATTTATTAATTCTTAACAACACATTGAACTCCTCAACCATAGATTTTGCTTATAAATTTATAATAACCTATACACCATTAAAAATCAATAAAAAACAGCACCAAACATTACTGATTCAGTGCTGTATAAATAAAATATTTATTGTTCTTCAGTTTGAGCATAACTTAACTCATGCTCTTCATCATAAAAGTAATAATGAATTATCTTGTTATCCTCATCAAGTGATACAAGGTATGCACCATCAGGGAAATAATATCTATCATCATCTGCTACAAATTCAACAGATGAAGCGTTTGCCCAATATTTTGGAAGCAGCGGTGCTGTCAAATCATCAACAAAACAGTTTGCATCAGCTCTGCGCTCACCAGTCATCATAAAATAATGCAAACCGACTCCATCATAATCATATGACTCTCTTAATCCCCATGTTGGATCTGAATGATAACCTTTTCCGTCAATAACAACGTATGTCCATGCGTGCGCCAGTGGATTAGTGCAGCCTACCTGCATAGCCTCCACACCTGCCTGAAGAAGAAAATATGCGTAAACACTACTTAATTCGATGCATTGACCCTTGTGTGTCATCATTGTAAGGTAGTTTGCTCCATCGGGCATTATTTCAACAAAATCATAATCATATGAATAATTAACTGACATATAATCGTAGAGTTTTAAGCATTTTTCAAAATCGTTATCATCTATATCAAGATGCTCGTTAAGAACATCGACAACCATCTTTTCAAATTGAGCCTGTCGTTCCACATATTCATCTATGGGCATTTGGTAGTAGATTTTACCGATACCATTTTCAAAAGGAATCGAACCGTCATTGCTTTCACCTTTTATCTTAGTACAAGCAGCAGGAAAAAGCTCTGTCAATGTAACAGGACTTGTTGCCCATTTATATGCATCTTCGCTTGAACACTTGAAAGTAGTTTCACCAACACGGAGAGCATCACAAAGATTATAAAACGAATCCCAGTAATCCTGCGGAATATCCTCAGCAAGGATTGGCACATATAGATGTGGATTAAATTCGTATTTTGCTGCTTCAGGTTCCGGAGTTTGAATCGGAATCTCGCTTTCTGTAGCAACTGGAGTTGGCGCTAAAGTAGGACTTATACTTGGTTCGTTTGTATTATTTATATTGTTTGATTTATTGCTGCATCCCGATAGAAAAATAGATATAATCAGCATCAAGCATATAATTCTTTTATTTAGTATTTTTTTCATATCCATTAAACCTCACTTTATAATTATATTATTCAGCTTATTTATTTCGATATTCAAACATTACAAAAAACTCGCTGCAACCGCAACGAGATTTATATGGTGCGGATATTGATAACGAACTTAACTAAAACACATTTTTACCGAAACCGAACAACTCACATTCAAGGGCAAAAAGCCAATTACGTAATATTCTATTCGCCCCGAACTGTACGAAGAGCAATACAACTTGCAGAAGGCGAATATAACTGAAAGAGAGCTGATTTGACAAACAAATCAACTCTCTTTTATGGTCGAGGCGACAGGATTTGAACCTGCGACCTTTTGGTCCCGAACCAAACGCGCTACCAAACTGCGCTACGCCTCGATGTATGGAGCCAATGTGGGGACTCGAACCCCAGACCCGCGCATTACGAATGCGCTGCTCTACCAACTGAGCCACATTGGCGAACCGCAATGAAACTCAATTCACTACAGTATTGAATTATAACATATTTTTTTTGTTTTGTCACTACTTTATTTAAAAATTTTTATTTTTTATTTTAAGGTCGCTTATAGTCCCTTATATACGAACTTTTTATTCCAAATTTATTTATATATTCCTTACTATATCTTCCTGTATGGCGAATCATATGCACAAAGAAAATAAAGCTTCCCAAGAACACGAGCGCAAGCACAAAACAAACACAGGCAACAACTAATTCTACGACCTTACCCCTCAAGTCAATATCGTAAAGCGACAAAATTATATCATCATCGCAAATCAACTGTTGAATTACAAAAGAATCGTTATTTTTATAATAATAAGTATCAAATGATTTTCCTTTATCTACATACTCCGATACTTTTTCCGAATCAATGTTGTAAGATTCAAACCCATAGATATAGAAATTTCCCTCGCTATTATTTTCAAAGCGTAAATCCTTTTCAATTACACTGGCCTTATCGAACACCAGTTTATTTTCAGAAAGGTTTGAATGATTAACCGGTTGCATATATGCAATCAGAAATCCAACTCCTATTACAACCATAACCGAAATAAGAATTGCATATACGGCTATGAACTGACCCGATTTTTTAAGATTTCCCTGAAAAATATCGTTTTTATTGATTTTGTTTTTATTATTATTTTTCATAAATTACCTACTTTTTACGTTTCAAAGAGCGGTTTAATAAGTTCCATCATAAAACAAGTCGCAAGCACATCGGCAGCACCGCCGGGGCTTATATTCTTTTTGATAAAATCAGAATCCACCATTTCAAGCTTTGAAAGCCTTGTTTTTTCATCAAGTTTTTTTAATTCGCTTGCAACTCCTTTAACATATTCAAGCGCTTGAACTCCGCCTCGATTTATAACATTTGTATCATCAAGTGACTGCATAATATCAATTAGCGTTAAGCAGGAGCACTCGTTATGATTGAATCCCATATCGAAATAATGATTATATCTTTCATTCGCCATTTTCGCATTAGGAAAACCATTCATCGCTTCGCCACGAACGCCTTTTATTCCGCACTCAACATATATTTTTTCACCGTTTGAAAGACAAGTCTTTTCGTTTAGAGAATCAAAATCCTTTTTTGATTTGCCCTCTGCAATTATTTTGCATTTTTCAAACATACTCTGAATATTTTCGCCTTCACGAACGCACGCACCTGTCGCTGCGCAGATTATTCCAAGCGAAAAAATAAGGCCTTTATGTGTATTAACACCCTTTGTTACAGTAAACATTGCTTTTTCCGCTTCAATTCCCTTATCTTTAAGGAATTCAATACTTATATCGTTGCCTTTTTGAAGTCCGATTTTTGCAAACTCAGTAAAATAAGGGAACAACGCATTAGCGCTTATAAAGAAAGTGCTGATATTCATATCATTATGGGAGCCGGTATTATTTTTATCTACAAGTCCTGGCTTGGGCGTAACATTCACTTCCGCATTCAATGCCCTGAAAGCTGAATAACCGATATCAAATGCAATAGCGTCAATAATAATTTCATTTGTCTTTTTATTGATTTCTTCAACAGAATGCGCCCTGCTCCTTGAACAAACGAACACATCATTATTGCAGATTAAACATTTACGTATCGCATTTCGTGAAAGCTTTGCGTTATCAGTACCAATAACATCTATATCATAAAGTCTTCCTATTGGTGACATTTCCTCTATTCTGCACATCTTTTCCTTGATTTTTTCAGCATCCATATCAACGACAAATAATGCTTCGTCGCCTGTTTTTTCATGAATTATGTAAGAATTTAATATCTTACCATCAAGCGCTTCGCCGATTATATCGCACGCTTTTTTAAATGCAGCATCAACAAGCGGATATCTTTTTATAGGACCAGCTATATTCATCGTAAGCGAAACAAGCGGTTTATTATATTCACTAATAAGCTGTGATTGTTTTTCAACTCGCCTATCACGGGCAGAGACCATATCAGCAACTTCGACAACTTCGACTTTTTTCATAAAAATATCTCCAATATGTTTTAAAAATCAACGATATATGTTAAAATATAATATATCATCACGAAAGGGAATAACATTATGCAGGATACACACGACAACTCAAATGTAAAAGCGCAAATACTTGAAACAGCAATAGAACTTTTCAAGAATAATGGTGTAAACGATACAACGCTTGCAAAAATTGCAACCGCTGCAAATTTGAGCAAAGGTACATTATACTATTATTATCCAACAAAGAATCAGCTTGTTGAAGAAATAGCTGACCTCCATTTTACGAATATGGAGAACAAGATTTACAAATGGCTTAATTCGCTCAACCTCGAAACGACTGAATCCGACTTTTTGAATCTGCTCACAGAAGAATTTGATTTCGACAGCGATTTTGCGAAGCTACATATTGCGCTCCAATCGGAAGCTATATCATTAAACGAAGAGCTTGCTGAAAAGTTCCGTTCAAAATACGATGAATGGAGTTTACTTATCGAAGTGGGTTCGTTCAAAACCGGTCATGATATTGCAAAGAAGCTTAAAACTCTTTCAAAGATATTCTTCGTAGTTTATAACGGAAAGGTCATTCAAGACCTTATGTCCACTGACAAAACAAGCCTTGAAGATATTCTTCGTGCGCTTTTATAATCCCTTAATGAACCTATAAAGCTGAGAGAGATCAATAAATGCCTGTTCTATCTCATCTTTAAACTCGTGAGTAAATGTTCTTTTAAGCATAGGCGAACTATAAGTAAAGCCTATGCTTTTTAAGTTCAAATACGGTTTAAGTTCTTCAGGCGCATCTTTGATTTTATCCTTTTTATAAGAATCGCCTGTCATAATAAATCTATCAAGGCGTTTATCGTTTACAAGTTCAAGAAATTCGTTCGGCTTTGCAAGGATTCTTTCACGAAGCGGGTTCATAATTTCCCTATTTCCGTCCCACATTCCCATACCGTAGCCATATCCCTCCGGAGATATTTCCGCATAAAGAACATAACATTCGCTTACGCTTTTTCCTATATCACGTGTGCCAAACCACATATGATCACGATATGGAAGTTTGTTTTTCGAGAACCTTGTATCCCTATTCATTCTTGAAACTATTGTCATCATTCTCGTATCCATACCGGGATCTATTGCGAGCATAGTTGGCAAGAGTTCCTTTACAAGCTCCGTCATAGGAGTGCGGACAAATTTTCTGTATCTATCCTCATTTGCGTGAAAAAACTCCTTGTTATTATTATAACGAAGTTCCATAAAAAACCTATATGTTTCTTCTGAAAAACCGTTAAAAGCCATATTTTTCACTCCTTTAACTTATTGTCTTTTTCCCTCTTAGAAAATTTTATCTGTGACAGTATCAGCGCAAAAATTATCGCCAAACATCCTGCTATAAGTTTCATATTAAGTTTGTCACCAAGAAAAACAACACCGAAGATGCAACCGAAAAGCGATTCACTGCTCATAAACAGCGAGGCATATGCGCTTTCTGAATATTTTATACCAACGTTCTGAATAGTTAGTGCAAGGAGTGTACAGCCTACGCATATATAAGCAAGGCTAACCCACACATCGCCTGTAAATGTTGTCGGGAACGATTCAAAGCTCAATGCGCCAATCCATGCAAACATTGCTGCAAACACAAACTGCAAGCACGTCATAAGCATAACATTTATATCCTTATCCGTAAAAATGCCGACAACGACAATGTGGAGCGCATAAACTATTCCCGATATTATAGTCAAAATATCACCTGTTCCAATGCTTAAATCATTTTCAAACGAAAGAATGACTATTCCGGCAAAGCAAATCAACGCAGAAATTATCTCCTTTAATCCTACCTTGCCTTTGCCCATTATTAAAAGAATAAACGGCACTATAATTACATATGATGCCGTTATCATCGCATTCTTACTTGCAGTAGTTGTAGTCAGCCCAAGTGTTTGTGTTACGAACCCTCCATAAAGCAACAGCCCTGTTATAAACCCATAAAGCAGCATTTTAAGATTTAACTGCTTATGGTATTTAATAAGCGTATATGATAAACCTATTGCGCCGACCGAAAACCTGAAAGCAAGTATATAATTCGTGCTTATCGAGTCGAGTGTACTTTTCATGACGACAAACCCACCGCCCCATATCGCAGCAGCGAACAGCAGGGCGATGTTTGCAATGGTTTGTGTCTTATTCTTCATATTTATTTAATGTTATTTAAAAATTATTTATTGTATTCGTAGAAGCCCTTACCGCTCTTTCTGCCGAGCATACCGCCTCTAACCATCTTTCTCAAAAGTGTATGAGCACGATATTTTGAATCGCCTGTTTCACGATAGAGAGTATCCATTATTGCAAGAACTACATCAAGTCCGATAAGGTCGCCAAGTGCGAGCGGTCCCATAGGATGATTGCAACCAAGCTGCATAGCCTTATCAATCCCTTCAGCTGAAGCGATACCTTCAGCGTAAATGCCGATAGCTTCGTTAATCATAGGGACGAGTATTCTATTTACAACGAATCCCGGAGCTTCCTGAACTTCAACTGGTTCTTTGCCAATAGCCTTTGAGATTTCAACTATTTTCTGATAAGTTTCATCAGATGTATGTATTCCTCTTATAACCTCAACAAGCTTCATAACCGTTGCAGGGTTGAAGAAGTGCATACCAACGAATCTTTCAGGATGTGTAGCAGCAGAACCAATTTCAGTAATTGAAATTGACGATGTGTTTGTTGCAAAAATAGTATCTTCACGGCAGATTGTTGAAAGTTCAGCAAAAACTGACTTCTTAATGTTTACGTTTTCAACGATAGCTTCAAGAACCAAGTCTGCATCATGAGCTTCTTTCATATCTGTTGTGAACGAGATAGCGTTTGTAAGCTTGTCCATATCAGCCTGTTCCATCTTGCCCTTTTCAACACGCTTTGCAAGGCTCTTAACCATTCTTGCCTGAGCAGCGTTTATAATTTCATCGTTAATATCTCTAACTTTAACGGTATTTCCGCCTTTAGCAAATGCCTGTGCGATATCGAGGCCCATTGTGCCTGCGCCTATAACAAAAACTTTCATTTTAATATTCTCCTTCAATTACTTTCCTTTGAACTCTACGTGTCCTGTTTTTTCTACGAACGCTGTCATAGCGTTTTTCTGATCTTCAGTCTGGAAGCACTGCGCAAATCTTGACTTTTCATAATCAAGGTCGTCATCAATATTTCTGCAATCAAATCTCTGAATTGCCTTCTTAGCCTGTCTTACTGCTATTGGTGCGTTATTTGCAATTTTTTCTGCAAGCTTCATTGCTTCTTCCATAAGCATTTCCGGAGCATAAACATGGCTTACAAGACCCATTGCTTCAGCTTGGCTTGCATTTATCATCTCACCTGTAAGGATAAGTTCATTTGCGTTAGCAGTACCTACTGCTCTTGGCAAACGCTGTGTTCCGCCGAATCCCGGTGTTATACCAAGGCTTACTTCGGGCTGACCGAATTTTGCCTTTTCACTTGCAACCCTTATATCACAACTGAGTGCAAGTTCGCATCCGCCGCCGAGTGCATAACCATTAATTGCAGCTATAACCGGCTTTTCAAGTCTTTCGATATATGAAAATACAGTAAGTCCGAGCTTTGCAAATTCAGCTGCCTGAACCCTTGTGAGATCTTTCATTTGCGAAATATCTGCGCCTGCAACGAAAGCCTTACCTGCACCTGTAAGAATAACAACTAAAACTTCATCATCATTCTGTGCCATTTTGAAAGCATCAAACAAGTCATTAAGAACCTGCGAATTTAAAGCATTCATGCTTTCGGGGCGATTTATAGTAATAATACCTATTCTATCCTTTTTTTCAAATAAAACGCTTGACATAACTTTCCCTCATATATATTTTTATTTTTAGTAACGGAAGAAAACAACTCTTCCGTTACCTGAATTTTTTATTTATTAAGTCCACGCTTAACCATTTCAGTTACAGCAAATGTTGCAACATCATCAGCATACTTGTGCTGACCAAATCCTGCATCATAGCCCAATTCCTTTGCAAGCTCATGCGAAATTCTCGGTCCACCGCAAATAACGATGAACTTTGAACGCAAGCCTTCTGCTTCAAGCAATTCAATAAGCTCAGTAAGGTTCTGAATATGAATATCCTTCTGTGTTACTGTCTGTGAAACGAGCAGTACATCAGCATTAAGCTCAACTGCCTTCTGAACAAATTCCTCGTTAGGAACCTGTGCGCCGAGGTTATAAGCTTCAATCATTTCATATCTTTCAAGTCCGTAATGACCTGCAAAACCTTTTCTGTTCATGATAGCATCAATACCAACAGTATGTGCGTCAGTACCCGTTGATGCGCCAACCATAACGACTTTTCTGCCTATGTTTTCCCTGATATAGTCGTTTACTTCTTCCATGCTCATCGTTTCTTCTTCAACAGCCTGAACATGGATCTCCGTATAATCAACTGAATGTGAGCATGAGCCGTAAACAATGTAGAATGTGAACTCCTTGTCGAGCGACTGTGCATGAACTACGTTAGGATCGTCAATGCCCATTTTCTTTGCAAGCTGCTTTGCAGCTTCCTGACCTTTATCGTCATTTTTAACAGGAAGTGTGAATGACATCTGCACCTTACCGTCATTCATCGTATCGCCATATGCACGAAGGTGAGTAAGGTCGAGTGTTGTATCAAAATTCCTTGCGGAAGTATTATAAAGTCCCGAACTCATTACTTATTACCTCCTTCTCTATTTGTGTGCATAAGCTCAACAAACGGATTGAAGTATACATCATCCTTAACAACAACGCCTGCAAGACCTTTACCACCATCTCTCGGACGCTTAATATCAGCGAAAATACCTTTTTCAAGTGTTGCAAACAAGCCAATCTGTTCAATTTCTTCAAGCAGATTTGTAGCCTTTGTAAGAACTTCGTTTGCACGTGACTGTATAATTCCGCCTTCCTTGAACTGAACTTCATCACCGAAATCTGCCATTGTTCTGAAAATATACTGTGCGTTTTCAATTGACAATGCACGGTCTGACATAAACGGTGTATGGATAGCTTCTGTGAGCATACCGAGCAAGTGGAGCTTCTGGTGTGTCATTATAGTTACGATATTAAAAAGTGCATCCTGAACATGACCTCTAAATATATTACCCGTCATAAACTTTGTCGGAGGCATATATTTAAGCGGTGCCTTGGGGAAGATTTCCCTTGCCATCTGTGCCTGTGCAAGCTCGTACAAGAATCCATTATGTACATCGGGCGAAATTTCAAACGCATGACCAAGACCCTGCTGTTCTTCGGGAAGTCCCGCTTTGAGTGCGAACTGCTCGTTCAAAAACTGTGATGCAAGTACAGTATGCGCTTCTTCTACAGCATCGGCCGTTGTCAAATAGTTATCTTCGCCTGTATTGATGATAACGCCTGCAAATGAGTTAATAACTCTTGAAAAATACTGGTCTACAATAGTTCTCTGCATATTGATATCTCTAAACAAGATACCATAAAGCGCATCGTTAAGCATAACGTCAAGTCTTTCAAGTGCGCCCATTGCTGCAATTTCAGGCATACAAAGACCTGAACAATAGTTACAAAGCCTTATATAACGCTTCTGTTCTTTACCTACTTCGTCAAGCGCTGCACGCATCAAACGGAAGTTTTCCTGCGTTGCGTATGTGCCACCAAAGCCTTCTGTTGTTGCACCATAAGGTACATAGTCGAGCAAGCTCTGACCCGTAGTTCTGATAACAGCAATAATATCTGCGCCCTGCTTTGCGCCAGCCTTTGCCTGAACAATATCTTCGTAAATATTACCTGTTGCAACGATGATATAAAGGTACGGACCTTCTTTATCACCGAACTCGTTCAAAAACTCGTTTCTTACAGCAACATTCTTCTTTATGCGCTCTACAGTAGCGTGTGCTACCGGCATTATTGCGCCACGTATTTCTTCTTCACTATGCGGAGGTATCTTTGAAAGATCTATCTCACCTAAATTTATCTTCTCTGCAATTTCCTGTGGTGTAAGACCTGTTTCAGCCATTGCATTGCCGAGATAATATGATGCGCCGCCGCTTAAAATTCCCTTTTCGAGTAGATGATCTACTACTACATTGGGCAGCGGAACATCAAATTCGTTTACACCATCAATGCAGAGAAGGCGGCATACCGCCCTCTCGACTGTAACAGTCGTATGCAAATCAATAAATCCCTGTGTATCTTCTGCAATTTTTGCAGCCGATGCCCTCGCTCTTCTAACCAAATCCTGGTTAAGATTCAATTTGCTCTGCATTTAAAACTCCTTATATCCTTAAAAAAACTTATATCCTTAAAAAAACTTATATCCTTAAAAAACTTATATCCTTAAAAAACTTATATCTTCAAAATTATTCGTGGTGGCCTCTCTTTTCTCTTTCGAGATCCTTGGGTGTAAGTGACATCTGCTGTCCTCTTTCAAGGCCTGCAACGCCTACAAGCTTAACCTTCTTTTCGCCTCTGCAAATTTCACAGTTGCAAGTTTCTTCATAATGTTCAGGTTCTGTATATGTTGTAATTACACCTTCAAAGTTTCTGAGAATTACCTTATGCGGTGTCTGGCTGATTACATAGTTAGGCATAACCGGTGTCTTTCCGCCGCCGCCCGGAGCATCTACAACAAATGTGGGTACTGCATAACCCGATGTATGGCCACGAAGTGCTTCGATGATTTCAATACCCTTTGAAACAGGTGTACGGAAATGTTCAAGACCCATTGAAAGGT
>CADBRR010000140.1 GCA_902797145.1 uncultured Eubacteriales bacterium
ACGGATATTTGCTTTCGTTCTTTGATGAAGACGATACTGATGTTTTTAAAACGATTACAGATTTAAAAAACGGCAAAGTATCAAAGGGAGAGGATATAACACGAGGACATTGGAATAGAAGCGTTATATAATGTGGGGAGTGATTATATGAAAAATAAAAAATCGTTAAAGACTCTTGAATATGATAAAATTATTGAAATGGTGAAGACCCATACTTCATCGTTTATTGGAAAAGAATATGCAGAAAAAATAGAGCCTGAATGTGAACTTGATAATGTAAATAGCCTGCTTGAACTCACAAGCGAAGCTGAAAGTATGCTTTTTAGAACAGGTGCAGCACCGGTAGATTCTTTCCCTGATATGCGAAACTGCCTTAAAAGAATAAAGGCAGCGCTGTATATTTCAACGGGGGAACTTTTGAATATAGCAAGGAATCTTAGAACTGCAAGAAGCGTTCGTGAATCAATAGTCAAAAATGAAAATGATGAAGGATTCCTTATAAATATTGCGAGAAATTTAAGCACGTATAAATTCATAGAGGATGAAATAAGCCGTTGCATTATTTCGGAAGACGAGATTTTTGACGGAGCATCACCGGCGCTTTCCAAGATAAGGAAGCAGATGCGACAGGCGAACGAAAAAGTTCGTGAAAAGCTTAATTCTATGATTCGCTCAACGACTTATCAGAAATATCTTCAGGACCCAATTATAACTGTAAGAAATGGGAGATTTGTTATACCGGTAAAACAGGAATATAGACAATATGTGCCGGGACTAATTCATGACCAGTCGGGGAGTGGGGCAACGCTTTTTATAGAACCTACTGCTGTTGTTGAGCTTGGAAACGAATATAAAAAGCTTGTAAGCGAAGAAGCTGAAGAAATTGAAAGAATCCTTACAACACTTACCGATATGATAAAGCCATATTCTGAGGATATTTATAACAATTCTTTTATTCTTGGCGAAATAGATGTTATATTTGCAAAGGCTGTTTTGTCAAAGGAACTCAGGGCTGTAAGACCGAAGCTAAACGATAGAGGATACATAAAGATAGTAAGGGGAAGACATCCGCTTATAGCAAGTGATAAGGTCGTTCCGATTGATGTATGGCTTGGTGATGATTTTAGAACGCTTATAATAACAGGACCAAATACTGGCGGAAAAACTGTTACGCTTAAAACTATTGGACTTTTTACTCTTATGGCTCAGTCGGGTATATTTGTACCGGCTAACGAAGGAACTGAAATTTCAGTATTTGAGAATGTCTATGCTGATATTGGCGATGAACAATCAATTGAGCAGTCACTTTCAACGTTTTCATCGCATATGACAAATATAGTTGATATATTAAAACAAGCAGACGATAAATCCCTTGTATTGTTTGATGAGCTTGCAGCAGGAACTGACCCTATAGAGGGAGCAGCGCTTGCAATGAGCATTCTTGAAGATATACATTCAAGGCGAACAGTATGCGTTGCAACAACGCATTATAGCGAGATAAAGGCGTTTGCGCTTACGCACGATGGTATGGAAAATGCGTCAATGGAATTTGATGTTGATAAACTTGCACCAACATATAGAATTTTCATTGGAATACCGGGTAAATCAAACGCTTTTGAAATTTCAAAAAGGCTCGGACTTTCGGAAGGCATTATTGAAGATGCAAAAAAATTCCTTAAAAATGAAGATGTTAAGTTTGAAGATATAATTTCAAGCGCAGAATCACAAAGAAGAATAGCACAGCAGGAAAGAGCGCTTGCAGAAGAAGCAAGAAAGGAATTGTATGAACTTCGTGATGCTGCAGAGCGTGAAAGAGAAAAAATCGCCCGTGACAGCGAAAAGATGAAGAACAAGGCTCGTGAGGATGCAAAGCGAATCGTTGCCGATGCGAAGTATGAAGCAGAACGAATTATTGTCCAGCTTCGTGAAGTCAAAAAAAATGCAGATAGAAGCGAAATTGACAGGCAAATTCAGTCCGCAAGGGATTCTATAAGAGGTCAGGAAGAAAAGCTTGCAGATACAATAACTGCAAAAGTCGATAACTCAAAACCGCCTAAATCAGTTAAGGCAGGCGATACTGTAAAGGTAGTAAGCATTGACCAGAAAGCAACGGTATTAAGCGTTAATCAAAAGGGCGATATTCAAGTGCAGGCAGGCATTATGAAGTTAAATGTAAAACTCGATGATTTGAGGCTCATTCAAGAGAATCAGGAGCAAAAGCAGCTTACAAGGGCAAAGTTTGAGGCGACAAAGTCCGTAAATCTTGAACTCGATATAAGAGGCTATCTCGTTGAAGATGCAATTGTTGAGGTAGATAGATATATATTCGATGCATATCTTGCAGGACTTCGTGAGGTGAATATAATTCACGGAAAAGGCACAGGCGCTTTAAGAAGCGGTGTGCAGGAGTTCTTGAAGCATCATCCGAAAGTTAAGAACTTCAGACTGGGCGCATATGGCGAGGGCGATGCAGGTGTTACTGTTGTAACGCTTAAAAATTAAATAATTATTTGAATAAAATTTACACGCTGTTTACATATTTAATGGTATAATCAATATGAAGAATGTTTTAGTATCAAAATGCTTGCTTGGATTTCCTTGCAGATATGATGGCAAGGTACCCGATAAAAAGCTTGAACTTGATAATGATATATGTGTTTTAGGTGTATGTCCTGAAGTTATGGGAGGACTTGATACACCACGAATTGCATCTGAAATTGTGTCAGGTGATGGCTTTGATGTGCTTGATGGAAAAGCAAAGGTAATAAATAAAGCAGGGGAAGATGTGACGGAACAGTTTGTTTCAGGGGCATATAAAGTACTTGAAATTGCAAAGGAAAATGGAATAACAACAGCAATTTTGAAAGCTAAAAGCCCCTCGTGCGGATGCGGCAAAATATATGATGGAACATTTACGAGGACGCTTCGTGAAGGCGTTGGCGTTACGTGTGCATTGTTGCTTAGAAATGGTATTAATGTTAAGACAGAATAGCTTATGGAGGAAAATATGGATAATAACAGCGTGAATATAAATAATTTTAACAATGGTAAAATACTTGTAGTTGATGACGATAAAAATGTACTTAAAATTTGCGAGCTTTACCTTAAAAAAGAAGGCTATGGACTTATGACTTGCGAGCGTGGCGATACAGCTGTGCAGGTATTTGATGAGTTTGAACCTGACCTTATGATTCTTGATATTATGCTTCCGGGGATGGACGGATGGAAAGTTCTTGGTGAAATCAGGAAAAAAAGTAACGTTCCGGTTATAATGCTTACAGGTAAGGGCGAAACAAACGATAAAATACTTGGACTTGAACTCGGCGCAGACGATTATATGGTAAAACCATTCGATGCAAAAGAACTGATTGCAAGAGTCAGGGCTGTTTTAAGAAGAATAAGCGCAAGCGATGAAGCGCAGATTGAAAGAAGAATAATCGAACTTGATGGGCTTACAATCTCTATGGACGACTATGTAATAATCGTTGACGGTAACAGAATTGAAATGCCCAAAAAGGAAATGGAATTGCTTTATTTCCTCGCATCGAGAAAGGGTAAAGTTTTTACACGAGGGCAGTTGCTCGATCAAGTGTGGGGATTCGGATTCTTTGGTGATACGAGAACCGTTGATGTGCATATAAAACGACTTCGTGAAAAACTTGGCGATAACTGCCGTTGGGCTATCCATACTGTGTGGGGAGTAGGCTATAAGTTCAAGGAAAAAGAAGATGAATAAATTTGAAGATATAATAATTTAGGGGTTGAATTAGTATTTAATGTTTAAAACTCTGTTTTCAAGAATGTTGACAATATATCTTGCAGTAACGCTGAGTGTGCTTATTTTGCTCGGCGTTATGTTTGCTGGTATGTTTTCTAACCAGTATAGCGAAGAGAAAAAGACGGAAATACGAAAGGAAGCTGAACAGATTAATTCCGTTATAACGAAAAAATATATCGATGACAGCAAAAAACATATTGCTTCAGAGGAACTTGCAATTATTGCAAGAAAATACGATGCGCTTATTCAAATACGATTTAACAATACAAAATATGGAATCGTATCATTTCATGACCAGAACTCTGCTGATAAATGGGCAATGCTCGAAGGACTTGATGTGTCAGAGATATATAATAGGGTAGCAACAAGTGGGCAAGGCGAAATAATAGATGATATATATGGCGGCATTAACGATTTCCCGATAATGACGCTTGTTACGCCTGTAAGGGATTATGATAACGAGATAATAGGCATATTGTTCTTTCATGTAGATATGAGCAATATAAATTCATCGGTTTCAAAGGTTTATTATGATGTTTTGCTTTCTGCAATTATTGCGATAATGCTTGCTGTAATCGCAGTTTCATATGCCACAGGCTTTATTACAAAGCCTATAACAGAAATGAGCAAGGTGGTAAAGAAATTTTCAAAAGGCGCATTTGAAGAAAGAATACCGGTAAAGGGAATAGATGAAGTCAGCGAGTTGGGAAATAATTTCAATAATATGGCTGATGAACTCGATAGACTTGAACAATCAAGAAAGAGCTTTGTTGCAAATGTATCACATGAACTCCGTTCACCATTAACATCAATGAGGGGATTCCTTGAGGCTATGCGTGACGGAACTATTCCAAAAGAAGAGTTCGATAAATATTTCGATTTAGTAATATCGGAAAATAAAAGACTTTCGCTTATGGTAAACGATTTGTTAGATCTTGCACGAATAGAATCCGGTCAGATAAAGACGGAATTTAAGGTGTTTGATATAAATGAACTTATAGGCGTTACTCTTATAACTTTTGAAGCGAGAATAAACAGTAAGAAGATGAACGTTGATTTTATTCCTGATGAAAATGGAGATGTATGCTATGTTAATGCAGATCCTGATCAAATAGGTCAGGTTTTGAGAAATTTGATTGATAATGCAATTAAGTTTTCTAAGGAAAAAGGCGAACTTATAATAACTGTAACAACTGATAAGAATAAGGCTTATATAAGCATCAAAGATTCAGGAGAAGGCATAGATGAAAACGATATACCTTATATATTTGATAGATTTTATAAGGCCGAAAAAGCGCATACACCATCGGGTTCATCAACCGGACTTGGTCTTGCGATAGTAAAGAGAATAATAAACGAACACGATCAGACAATAAAAGTGAATAGCAAAAAAGGTGAGTATTGCGAATTTGTTTTCACACTTGAAAAAGCAAATGATAATCACAACACAAGAAGTAAAAAAAATATCGCTTAAATATTGCCAGATTCGGCAAATAAATGTATAATATAGAGTAAATAGGTTATAATAATTAACGATAGGAGGAGCAATATGGATTATTCAAATTATTATGGTAATGAAAATAATGACAATAGCAGCATTAGAAATGATGCTGAAAACGAAATAATTCCTGAAAATAAACCTGTTCAGGACGAACAACCGGTTATTCGTGATAATCCGACAACAGAGCTTAACAATGAAAGACGTTCAGGATATAGTTATTACAATTCCGATAATTCATATGGATATAATAACAATGCAAATAATAGCGGAATAAGGAATGAAACAGTACGCTATAATAATGACCAAAACTATGGCAATTATAACAATAATAATTATTATGGCAATGCCAGCCATGGCAATGC
>CADBRR010000141.1 GCA_902797145.1 uncultured Eubacteriales bacterium
AAGACCTACAAATTCTTCAGCGAAGAGGATTACAAGGGCATCGGTTACTGCAGAAGATTTTGATGAGGAGGAAATGGATAACTACTCAGATTCAAGAAACGGCAGAAGAGGAGCAAGCCTTGATCTTCCTACATTTATGAGAAACAATAATAGATAATAATTACAACAATGCTTGTAAAAATGATTGTCCGCTGTTCGTCAGTGGGCAATTTTTTTATGCGGTAATTTACGACATATAATTATATTTTTTTCTTCCTTTTTTCAACAGTTTTAATTTGCTGCCTATGATATATTATTGTTACGAGCAGGACAAGGGGGCAGTAATAAGTGTATGTAGAGTTATTTCTTATTGATAATATCATTATGAATATGATAATACTAAAAATTGCTGCTGCGTTTGGTGGCAAAAAGCTGAAATACTTAAAAGGCTTTGCTTTTTCGGCATTCGCAAGTATTTATAGCGCAGTTGCGCTTGCATATTGTAAATTACTGCTCACACTTCCATTCAAAATACTGCTGTGCTTTGTTATGGGCTGTGCAATATGCAGCGTTAAAATTAAAAATATAGGCAGTTTTGCAAAGGATTTGATGCTTTCTTCGTTGTTTGTTTTGATTTCTACATTTATGGTCGGTGGCTTAACATATGCGCTTGCAATATGCGCAGGCGGCAGTATGCAGGGCGGAGCAATTATAGCATCAATACCTGTAAGAACCGCACTTATAAGCGTGTTTATTGCAATGAGCTTACCTCAGATGATAAGAAAAATAAGGTCAAAGAAATCGGTTAAATATGCGTTAATAAAGTTAGAATATAATGGCTATTCCTGCGAAAAAGAGGGCATAATTGACAGCGGAAACCTATTGTGTGAACCGCTGAGCGGAAAACCCGTAGTTATAGTAACAGATGATTTTTTTAAAGATAAAGGAAATATAGTGCTTCCATATAGTGCAATAGGCGAAAATGGCTATCTTATGGGCGTTAAGATAGATAATGCGGCGATAAAAATCAATGATAAAATCGGATTCGTTCCGATAGATGTAATAGTTGCATACGATGATAACCCGAAAAAACAGGGGATTGATGCAATAATTCCCGAAACGGCTATACCTGAAAATTTATTTGAACAAGGAGGCAAATATGAACTTTTTAAAAAGAATATTGATTCTGCTTTATGAGAAATTAGGCATACGAAAATGTATTTACTACATTAACACAGGCGAGATGCTGCCGCCGCCGCTAACAAGAGAGGAGGAAAACGAACTTGTGAGAAAATTACCTGACGATAAAATACGAAAGAAGCTCATTGAACATAATTTAAGGCTTGTTGTTTACATAGCGAGGAAATTTGAAAATACAGGCGTGAGCATAGAAGACTTAACATCAATAGGAACAATAGGTTTGATAAAGGCTGTAAACACATTTAACTGCGATAAAAATATAAAGCTTGCAACATACGCATCAAGGTGCATTGAAAATGAAATACTAATGTACCTGAGAAAAAGCTGTAGAATAAAACTTGAAGTGTCGCTCGATGAACCGCTAAATGTCGATTGGGACGGCAATGAGCTTTTGCTTTCTGATATATTGGGAACGGAAGGCGATACTGTAAGCAAGGATATAGAAGATGAAGTCGATAAAAAGCTTTTGAAAATAGCTATGGCAAAGCTAACCGACCGTGAGCGTGAAATTATGACGATGCGTTATGGCTTGAATGATACAGTGGAGTATACGCAAAAACAGGTAGCTGATATGCTTGGAATTTCTCAAAGCTATATTTCGAGGCTCGAAAAACGAATTATATCAACGCTTAAAAAAGAAATATCTTCAATGCAATAAGCAAATGTAACAAAAAAGAGCAGATGACTGCTCTTTAATTTGTTTTTGCGCAAAATCAAATAATAGGTATTTTATTGTTATCTTGTCAGTGCAAAAGAATTAGCCTCTTGCAACCTTACCTGAACGCAAGCAACGAGTGCAAACATCCATTCTGCGGGGAGTACCGTCTACCATAACTCTTACTGTCTGGATATTAGGAGCCCAGCTTCTTCTTGAACGTCTGTTTGAATGACTTACCTTGTTACCTGACATAACGCCTTTGTTGCATACTTCGCAAAATTTACCCATTTATTAACACCTCCTTGCCTGTCGGCATACTATTTAAAAATCAAACAAAATTATTGTACCACGTATAATTAACTTTTGCAAGAGAATTTTTTAAAAAAACAAGTGATTTTATAAAAAATAATCGTCAAATCACAAAAAAATGCTCCTAAATATCGAATTTAATATATAATTTATGTTATATGTGAAAAATTGCTTGAAGTTATTGGAAATAAGCGTTATTATAGTAATAGGTATGCAGCAATAAATTTGTAGCAATATGATTGCTTGCAATATAGTTGCAGAATAAAGAATTATAAATAATAGGATAGAAAGGGTATAAATATGGCACTTAAAAATTTTGATGAACTTATTTCAGTAGTAAAGGGCGGAACAAAGAAAACTGTTGCACTCGTACAGGCAAATGATGAACACGCATTGCAGGCTATTATAGCTGCAAAGGATATCGTAAACGCAATACTCGTTGGCGATAGAGAAAAAATTAGCGAAGTACTCGTTTCACTTGGCGAAAATCCCGAAAATTATGAAATCGTTGAAGTTCCCGAAGGAATGCACCCCAGCGTTTGCGCAGCAAAACTCATTCACGAAGGCAGAGCAGACTTCCTTATGAAGGGTAAGATTATGACAGGCGATTTGCTCAAGGGCGTTCTTTCACCTGAAGCAGACCTTAAGACAGGCTCGCTTATGAGTCATGTAATGATTTGTGAAGTTCCGGGTTATCATAAGCTCCTTTGCGTAACTGATGGCGGTATGTGCACATATCCTGACCTTGCAAAGAAAAAGCAGATTGTTGCAAATGCAGTAAACTTCTTCCATAGACTTGGATATAAGAAGCCCAACGTTGCAGCTATTTGCGCTATTGAAACAATTAACCCCAAGATGCAGGAAACAGTTGACGGCGCAGAACTCAAGAGAATGAGCCTTGAAGGCGAACTTCCTGAATGTTATGTTGAAGGCCCGATTTCATATGACCTTGCTATGGTTCCTGAACTTTCAGCTATCAAAGGTTATGATTGTCCTTGCGTTGGCGACTTCGATATTTTGCTCGTTCCTGAAATCGTTGTAGGTAATGCTCTTGGTAAGTGCCTTATCTATACTTGCAAGGGAAGAATGGCTGGTATCATCGTAGGATGCAAAGTTCCGATAGTTCTTACATCAAGAGGATCATCAGCAGAAGAAAAGTATTATTCACTCGCACTCGGCGCTGGTGTTTGTCAATAATTGAAGCGATATGGAAAAAATACTCGTTATAAATCCCGGTTCAACCTCGACAAAGATAGCTGTTTTTGAAGACGATAAACAGGTGTTTGCAAAATCTATTGTACATAGCGATGAAGAGCTCAAAAAGTTCGATTGGGTTATGGAACAGCTTGATTATAGAACAAATAGCGTTTTAAACGCATTGAAAGAGTCGGGGATTGAATTATCGGAAATTACTTGTATAATGTCAAGGGGCGGTATGATACCGCCCTGTAAGTCAGGTGCATATGTTATAAATGACGATATGATAAGATATATGTACGACCAGAAAATCAATACGCATATATCAAATATCGGATGTGCTGTTGCACACGAATTGCAGAAAGTAATAAACGTTCCTGCATATATATATGACCCTGTTACGGTTGATGAGCTTGAACCTATTGCAAGGATAACAGGACTTCCTGAGATAGAAAAGGTAAGTCGTGGCCATGCGCTTAATACTCATGCAATGGCACATAAGTGCGCAAAAGAAATAATGCATAAGCCTATCGAGGAATGTACGTTTATCGTACAGCATCTTGGCGGCGGTTGTAGCGTGTGGCTTATAGATAAGGGCTATTCTATTGATATGTATTCCGATGACGATGCAGGTTTTGCTCCCGAACGCTGCGGTAAATTGCAGGCGATGAGCCTTATAAAACTCTGTTATAGCGGAAAGTATACATTAAAGGATATGTCGGGGAAGGTTCGTGGAAATGCAGGACTTAGAGCACATCTTGGCACAAGCGATGCAAGGGAAGTTGAAAAGATGATAAGCGAGGGCGATGAACACGCAAAGCTTATCTATGAAGCGTTTGCATACGGAATTGCAAAGGGCATAGGCGATCTTGCGACAGTTGTTAAAGGCAAGGTTGATAGAATTATCCTTACAGGCGGTGTTGCGCATTCAAAAATGATTACCGACTGGGTAAAAGAAAGGGTAGAATGGATAGCCCCTGTTGAGATAATGGCAGGCGAATACGAAATGGAAGCGCTTGCGCAGGGCGGACTTCGTGTTATGAAAGGCGAAGAAAAAGCCCACGATTTCGTTTATAAAAAATAAATTATAAATTATAAATTATCGGAAGGTAGAATTATGAAATTTGATTTAATAGTACTCGGTGGCGGCCCTGCTGGCTATAACGCAAGCGAAAAGGCAGCACACGCAGGACTTAGTGTACTTTGCATAGAAAAAAATAGCCTTGGTGGTGTATGCTTGAATGAAGGCTGTATCCCCACAAAAACTTTGCTTTATAGCGCAAAACTCTATGATGGTGTAGCTCATGGCGATAAATATGGCGTAACTGCTGAAAACCTTACTCTTGACCATAAGAAAGTAGTTGCAAGGAAAAATAAGGTAGTAAAGCTCCTCGTAGGCGGAGTTAAGTCAACACTCAAAGCAAAGGGCGTTACCGTTATAATGGGCGAAGGCAAGATAATGGGCAAGAACGATGAAGGATTTATCGTTAAGGTTGGCGAAGAAGAACATATCGGCGCAAAATTGCTTATCGCAGCAGGCTCTGTTGCAGCAGTTCCTCCGATTCCCGGACTTAAAGAAGGACTTGCAGCAGGTTATGTTGTTACAAATAGAGAGATTCTTTCGCTCGATGAAAAGCCAGAAAAACTCGTTGTTATCGGCGGTGGCGTTATAGGTCTTGAAATGGCTTCATACTTTAATTCGATTGGAACAGAAGTTAATATCGTTGAAATGCTCGACCATATCGGTGGCGCAAACGATGCTGAGCTTACAAGCTTGCTCCAGAAGAACTATGAGCGCAAGGGTATGAAATTCATCCTCGGCGCAAAGGTAACAGAGGTTAAGGAAAACGAAGTCGTTTATGAACTTAATGGCGAAATTAAGAGCCTCGTTGCTGATAAGATTTTGCTTTCTATTGGAAGACGTGCAGCTTCACAGGAACTCGGTTTAGAAAATATCGGTGTTGAAATGAATCGTGGCGCTGTTGTAACAGATGAAAAAATGCGTACTAACGTTGAAAATGTTTATGCAGCAGGCGATATAAACGGTAAGTCAATGCTCGCACATACTGCATATAGAGAGGGCGAAGTTGCTGTTAATAACATTCTTGGTAAAGACGATACTATGAACTATAACGCAGTTCCGTCAGTAATATATACAAACCCCGAACTTGCAAGCGTAGGTGAAACTGAAGCTACTGCAAAGGAAAAGGGCATTGATTACGAACTCGTAAAGCTCCCTATGAGATATTCAGGTAGATACCTTGCTGAAAACGAGGGCGGAGATGGCGTATTCAAACTCCTTGTTGATAAGAAGTCAAAGGTAGTATTGGGTGTTCAGGCACTTTCAAACTACGCATCTGAATTTATAGTAACCGCTGCAACATTCGTTGAAAAGAAGATGACCGTTGAAGATGTTAAAACTGTTATTTTCCCGCATCCGACAGTAGGCGAAATAATCCGTGAAGCTATCTTTCAGTGTGAAGAATAATGAAAACGCTTAGTGATTATATGTCCTTGGCGCTTGACGAGGCGAAAAACGCATTGATTATGGACGAAGTTCCTGTCGGCGCAGTTGTTGTCAAGGATGATAGTATTATCGCAAAAGCGCATAATCTGACAGAATTAAATCACGATTCTATTTCCCATGCAGAGATTCTTGCAATTCGTGGCGCACAGAATGAGCTTGGAGATAGTAACTTATCGGGCTGTACTATGTTTGTAACGCTTGAGCCTTGCCATATGTGCGCTGGCGCAATTCTTGCATCAAGGCTTGATATGGTCGTGTTCGGCGCATTCGATGAACGATTGGGCTCGTGCTTTTCTCGTGTCGATTTGCTTAACGGATTTTATGATACTTCTATTAAGTGTATCGGTGGTATTATGGAAAAAGAATGTGGTCAGATTCTTTCGGATTACTTTAAAACTAAAAGGTAAAATTAAGCTGTGGAATTGTTCTTCCGC
>CADBRR010000142.1 GCA_902797145.1 uncultured Eubacteriales bacterium
ATAGTGCATAACTATAGTATTCTTTTGTTTTAGTGTATGTATAAACTTCACCATTATGTCCACAAACAATTCCAATTGCATAATTTCAATAATATGCAGAACTGCAATCATCAAGTGTCGGAGGATAACCGTTTGGATGATTATGGATTGCAACAACTCTTATTCCGGATACTTTCGCACTTTCTACAATATCATTTAAATTCGCATCATAATTTATTGAATCATCACTTTGCGTATTCTCAAACTTACTTAAGATTTCATCATTTTCCATATTTATCAGAACTAAAGTTTCTTTTCTTGTTCCGGTTCGTTCTTTCAAAATTTCACGGCATTTATCGCAAAGTATTATATCAACTTCATCGTTCCCTGTTATGCCACTAAATTTGTCACGATATTCTTGACTATTTATATATTCTACATCAACATCGATAGCATCATCACTATATTTGGTTGTGTGTGTTTCAATGCCTTTCGAATGCTCTGAAATAATGATATTCTCATTTTCAACATCAGAACTACTCGCTCCACCACCGTCACCACTTGTAAACTCTCCATTATCAGGGTCGTGGTTTTCATTGTATCTATTATTAATTATACCTCTATTCTGCTCATCTTACAACTCGTTTTCACTTATTTTTTCGGTATTTTCAGCACCCATTACGCTTGTTTTATCTGTATTTGGAGTATAAATCTGCTTTGTCTTTGGATTATACAATACATCTTGAAATCCGAGTTTGATAAATTCAAGGTCAAGAGGTTCGAGGTCTTCCATATATCTTACATCATCTATCTGCAAGAAACCGTTTTACAATGCTATTGCATACGCTTTATATCATTTTGGAGTAGATATAATGCATTTAGGGTGCTTGTTGCCAATCCTGAAATTGGAATTTGCAACAGTTACAAATGCTTAATTTTCAATATATTTATTTATAAGCTCGTTAAGCTCACCTGAATCTTTCATTTCATCAATAACTATGCTGGCTATCGAGGCGAGCGCAGGCGAATCTATACTGCACGCACAGGCATATTCTATTTTGCCGATAACAAGCGGTGTTACAGCTAAAGAATCGTTATCCTTTGCAAACGATGTAAAAATCGAGCGTTCAAGAACTGCATAGGGAATAGTTCCCTTTTCAAGTGCTTTAAGCATATCTTCATATGATGCGAAATCATGAATGGAGAGCGTGATTTTCCTTTCCTTTGCATATGCGTTTAATTTCGTCTTTGCGCTTGAATTTTGAATACAGCCAACGACCGTATTTTCGGAAAACTCATCGAGCGAAACTCCGCTTTTTGCAATAGCGACTATATCATCTGTAAAATATGCGCTTGAATACGCATATGCGCCGGTGTTAGCGTCTTTTTCCGAAAGTGCAATTATTATATCGACAGAACCATCATCGAGCTTATAACCGAGTATCCTTGAATATGAGTTTACGAACTTCAAAGAATCGCCATCGGTATCATCGGGGAAAATTCTATTTTCTATGCGCTTTGCAATTTCCTTTTCAAGCCCGGTAGTTATATATTTATCGCTTAAAATCCCGACACGGAGCTGACCGTTATCCCTGACTATTGAAACCTCTGCGCTCGCCATAAGCTGAGGTTCGGGCGTTGCAGTTAAAATAAGCAGGGCTATTAAGATGATAATTAAAGCTCCAACTATATATTTAATATATGGTTTTATCCATTTTATATTGAGATAATCAAGTACTTTAACCCTTGTTGTACGCAATTTAATGCCTCCTGATAAAATAAAATCCTTTTTTTATATTATACCTTATTTCATATTCGTTGACAAGGAATATGATTTTGGGATATAATAAATTTACATATAGTTAAAAATTGCAGAAAGGTTAAATATATTCTATGAAAAAATTGACTTCAGATGAACTCAGACAGCTTTATCTCGATTTCTTTAAAGCAAAGGGACATACTGTTATTCCGTCAGCTTCGGTAATTCCCGAAAATGACCCGACAGTTCTTTTTACGACAGCAGGTATGCATCCGCTCGTTCCATACCTTATGGGCGCAAAGCACCCTGAGGGCAATATGCTTACGGACGTTCAGAAATGCGTTCGTACAGGCGATATTGACGAGGTTGGTGACAACTCGCATTGTACATTCTTTGAAATGCTCGGCAACTGGTCGCTCGGCGCATATTTCAAGGAAGAAGCTATTGCTTATAGCTGGGAGTTCTTGACAGATGAGAAGTATCTCGGAATTGATAAGGACAAGCTTTATTTTACAGTATTTGCAGGCGATGAAGATGCTCCCCGTGATATGGATGCGTTTAACGCATGGGTAAAAGCAGGCGTTGATCCGAGCCACATTTTCTTCCTGCCTAAGAAGAATAACTGGTGGGGTCCTGCAGGTATAACAGGTCCTTGCGGAACTGATAGCGAAATGTTCTATGATACAGGCAAACCCGCTTGTTCAGACCATTGCGATCCGTCATGCGATTGCGGAAAATACCTTGAAATATGGAACGACGTATTTATGAGCTACAATAAGGTTGCAGACGGCGTTTATGAACCGCTCGCACAGAAGAACGTTGATACAGGTATGGGTCTTGAAAGAACTGTTGCAACTATTAACGGACTTGAAAGCGTTTATGATACAGATGTATTCGTTCCTATTCTTGCAAAGATAAGCGAGCTTTCGGGCAAGGAATACAAGGAAAGCGCAGAAACTATAAAGGCATTCAGAATTATCGCTGACCACATTCGCTGCGCAACATTTATCCTTGGCGACCCACGAGGCGTTACACCATCAAATGTTGACCAGGGTTATATCCTTAGAAGGCTTATCAGAAGAGCCATAAGATATGCTATGCAGATTGGCATTCCTGAAAACAGCCTTTCACAGGTTGCACAGGCAGTTATCGACAAATACGGACATTTTTATACAGAACTTGTCGATAATAAGGAAAAGATACTTACAGAGCTTGCAAACGAGGAACTTCGTTTCCAGCGCACGCTCAAAAATGGCATAAAGGAATTTGAACATATAAAGGGTTCATTTACAGATGGCATTATTGATGGCAAGAGTGCGTTTAGACTCTATGATACATTCGGTTTCCCGATAGAGTTTACGCAGGAAATGGCAAAGGAAAACGGACTTGCTGTCGATGTTGATGGATTCAATAAAGCATTTGAAGAACATCAGAAGAAGTCACAGCTTGGCGCAGAGCAGAGATTTAAGGGCGGTCTTGCAGATCAGACGGAAGAAACTGCACAGCTGCATACTGCAACTCATCTTTTGCAGGCAGCACTCAGGAAAGTCCTTGATGAAAGCGTTTCTCAGAAAGGCTCAAATATAACAGCCGAAAGATTGAGATTTGACTTCAGCTACCCCAGAAAGGTTACGAAAGAAGAGCTTGAAGAAGTTGAAAAGCTCGTAAATGAAGCTATTGAAGCTGACGTTCCCGTAACTTGCGAGGAAATGACCGTTGATGAAGCAAAGGCTCAGGGCGCAATAGGCTTGTTTGAAAACAAGTATGGCTCAAGGGTAAAGGTTTATACAATGGGCGAATATAGCAAGGAAATATGCGGTGGTCCTCACGCAAACAGAACAGGTGAGCTTGGCAAATTCAAGATTAAGAAAGAAGAAGCTTCAAGCTCAGGTGTTCGTAGAATCAAGGCTGTACTCATAAAAGAGTGATTTGAATAATGAAAGCAGCAGATAATTGGTTTACATATGATTGGCAGATGGGCAGCGAGGACGCTGTCCTATCTGTCGATATGTCACTTGATAAAGAAAATAAGTCATTGTACCCGTATTGCGTTAAAATCAAGTGCGAATCGAGGGATATGAACAGTGAATTTCTCACTCCGTCAGAACGCAGGCATTGCGAAAAAGTATTGAAAAATGCGTTGAAGGCAGTTGAACTTTTGTTTGCAGGGGTTGAAGAAACAGATATGAGGACAGTTTATTATCTGTATTCGGCAGAAAATGATATTGAACAGGAGCTTGAAAAAATATCGAGGAAAGAGCGCAAGGTTTTAATGACCTATGAGATATACGACGATGAACAATGGAGCATTTACTATGATGTTCTTTATCCCGATGAAGCTAAGAAGCAGACGGAAGAAAATAGAAATATGATTGCTTTGCTAAAAAAGAATGGCGATTGCCTTATTGCGCCGAGAAGACTTAATGTGCTCGTTGCGTTTTCAAATGAACTTAACTTGCTTTCGTTTGAATCGGTTGCCAAAAGCGCAGGGTTTGCAATAGGCGATAGAAGTTTTTTAAACGAATATGAAAAGCCGTATGCAGTTATGCTGCATAGAATGTCAACGATTGAGAAAAAGGCAGTCGATAATATAACGACAAGGGCTGTTCGCTGTGCAGAGAAATTCGGCGGAAGCTTGTTGTATTGGGATTGCGCTATTGTTGGAAGACGAAGATAGACGGATTTAAAATGGAAAATGATTTAATAAAAATATTTATAAAGAACCATAACCTGAAAAAATCAGATAATATTTTTTATGGCGATTTGTATGGTTTTATGACGACAATGACATATGATGAACAAAGCATATGCGTTAATATAACAGCGCTTTTGCCGAATGAAAAATCAGTTGAGTTTGTCGAAAACGAAATAGATAAAATTTCAGATGAGCTTTTAGATAATGATATACTGACTTTGAGCGTTGAAGAAAGCACGCTCGATAAGTTGAGCCTTGAGCTTGTTGATATAGATGAAAATACAAATATTGATGATTTAGAAGGAATTTTTGAAAGGGTCTATTCGTGCCTTAAAAATGCTGGCGCAGTCGGTTCGGAAATTTGTTATTACTGCTCAGATAAAATATTGGGAAACGAAAGGACAGTAATGCTTGTTGAAAAATATGCTTATGCTATGCACAAAAAATGCGTAGCATTAAGGCAGAAAGAATGCGAGCATGAACAGCGTGAACAAGTTAGAAAAAACAAAAATGCTATGGCTGCAAGTACAGTTGGGGCAGTGTTCAGCGCATTTTTGTGGATATTTTTGTGGCTTGATATAAAGGCTGGATTTGCGTTGCCGATAGGATCATTATTTTTTATTTCAATATTGTATAAATTGTCGGGTGGACGAGCTTATAGCAATGATGATGATGGCGAAAGTTCACTTGAT
>CADBRR010000143.1 GCA_902797145.1 uncultured Eubacteriales bacterium
AATTGAAGATGGAGAACTAAATGAAAAGTCATATAACTATAAAAACAAATATTCAGAAAGGGAAACTTATGGCACGCTTAATATTTGATAAATATAAGCAATGAGAAGCTGAATGCGAGGGGTGTTTCAACCTAACTTACGAAATTTAAAATTCTGTAAGTCCGAAAAAAGATTAAGGAGGTAAATATTTTATGAAACAACGTGATGATTTACAACTGTTTGAGTATAAATATAATGGAACTGTTTATTGTTATAGGATAATGGATAACTACATAGAATATTACCCAAGTAAAGATCGTTACTTGTTTACAATTCCTGTGTATAAAAAAGAAGAAAATGAGTATATAGGAAATATCCAATTCAGTCTCGATGGCGATGAATTGTATAATGCGCATAGTTGCGTTGAAGAAAAAATAAGGAAATATGCAGATAAAAATCGTTAGTATTTTCGTGGCTTTTATAATATTAGCGGATTGAGCTTGTAGAGAAGCTTATAAAGGAGCAGGCGAGAAAATTGCTTGATTAAAATAAAAAAGATTAAGGAATAAAAAGATTAAGGAATAGAAAGTTTTATGGCACGCTTAATATCTGATAAATACAAACAATGGGAAGCTGAATGCGAGGAGCGATTCAACCGACTTAAAGCGAACGAAGAAGAATTAAACCGCATATTCATTGATATATACGGTTTGCAGGACGAGCTAACGCCCGAAGTAGACGATAAAGATGTAACGGTACGCAAGGCGAATTTACAGCGTGAGATTAAGAGCCTTATTTCATATGCTGTTGGCTGTATGTTTGGCAGATATTCGCTCGACAGGGAGGGGCTTGTATATGCAGGCGGAGAATGGGACGATTCAGCATATACTACATTTAAGCCTGTAAAAGATGCGATAATTCCGATTTGTGATGATGACTATTTCAGCGATGATATAATGGGCAGATTTATAAACTTTATAGAAGTAGTATACGGCAAGGAAACGCTTGATGAGAATTTGCAGTTTATAGCGGATGCGCTTGGTGCAAAGGGTTCAGCAAGGGAAGCTATACGCAATTATTTTATAAATGACTTTTATTCTGACCATATAAAGACGTATCAGAAGCGACCTATATACTGGCTTTTTGACAGTGGAAAGAAGAACGGATTCAAGTGTCTTATATATATGCACCGTTATCAGCCGGACACGATAGCAAGAATAAGGACTGATTATGTTCATGAACAGCAGAGCCGTTATCGTACAGCGATAGATGATTTAGAGTTAAGGATATCGAATGCTGAAACGGGCGAGAGGGTAAAGCTTACGAAGCAGCTCAACAATTTGCGTGACAAGGCGGAGGAGATAAGGTTATATGAAGAAAAGATACATCACCTTGCGGACCGCATGATTAAAATTGATTTAGATGATGGAGTAAAGCACAACTACGCAATATTTGAAGATGTACTTGCGAAGATAAAATAAGGAGGAAGCGGATATATGGCAGGCATAGATTTAGGTACGATACAGCAGGAGCTCACACGACGTTTTGCTGAACCGTTGCCGGAGTTCTACAAGCGACGCATAATATTCTGGTACGATGAGGACAAGGAATTTGAAGATTCTATTGATGAAATATCGTTAGACGGAGTAGAGCTTGTGCATTTAAACGGAAGCAACACATTTGCTGTTAAAAAGATGATATGTGATGATATGAAATCAAGCAATTTCCTTGTTTATGATACACGCACATATTTAAGCGATGATGACAACTGGATAATAAATGTACAGTTATACAGCGAGGAATTTAGAGCAGATTTATACTCGATATGGATAGATGATATTGGTTTGCCTAAAACGCCAATTATCCGCACTCAGGTCAAGAATTATCGCAAGTTTTTCAGGGCAAAGGACAGGCGAGAGTCTATAAAGAAGTTAAACAAGGACATAGTGAACGCATCACAGGTTCATCTTGCAGTAATGGCATCACTTGCAGGTTGTAATGATATTCAGCCAAACAAGATAATAAAGTCTGTTCTTCGTCAAGGGCTTGATATGGACACAAACAGCATTTATCAAAGCTTTATTGCATATGGGGCAGACAAGCCGTTTCGTGCGCTTGTTTTGCAGGCAACGGGTTACAATGCTGAAGATGATTTCAACCTTGGCAATCTTGCAATTCATATACTATTGACTGCTGCTACAAGGACAATGCATACTGATTTTTTATCAGGGCTTGAAAGATTTATATCTATTCCGCATCAGGCATATTGTTATGATTTTGTATCTGACTGGATTCACAGCGATGACAATAATGTTTTATACGATATTGCACGATATGCTGAATATGAAGTTCGCCTTATGCGTAGATTTTCAATCCTTTCAGTTGATAATATAATTGATACTGAGGTGTTCCCATGTATAAACGAGTGCATATTAACTGCGCTTATGAAAGAGATAAGCGATGACATAATTCAGGTTGATGTTATAAAAAATGCAGTTGAGAAGCGAAGAACGCTATCATGGTATGACCATGTATCAAGCTACTATGAAGGAATACTAAAAATCGCTGATATGCAATCGTTCTATATTGAACACTCAGGTGGTTTCCATACAACGGAACCGCATATTATCTGGAAAGAATACACAAGTGATTATTACCGCATGGATACGTATTACAGGCAGTTCCACATATGTTTTCAGCGTAGTTTGAGGTTATCTAATCCGTTGCTTGATGATCCTTTTAAGCAAGTAGCAGAAAAGGTTGAGGGGTTATATAAACATTGGTATCTTGGACAGCTTGCACAGAATTGGTCGAGTGCATCGGAGGATAATCTTAGCAGGTTCGGCAGGATATTGGAGGTTCCACAGCAGGCAGATTTTTTCAAATCAAAAGTTTTGATGAACGAAAACAGGACTTTTGTTATAATCTCCGATGCGTTAAGGTATGAAGTTTGCGCATCGCTTTATGAACAGCTTCAAAGGGAAATGCAATGCAAGGTTACGCTTGAAAGCTGCGAAGCATTATTCCCGACAGTAACAAAATTCGGTATGGCAGCACTTCTTCCGCACAAGAAGCTTGATGTCGTTCTGCGCAGTAATGGTATTCTCAGCGTTTTAGCAGACGGTCAGCCAACTGATGCAAATTATCGTGACAAGGTTTTAAAATCATTCAATCCTAAAAGCGTTGCATTAAGATATGACAGCATAATCGGTATGAAGCGATTGGATAGACAGACACTTGTTAAGGGAATGGACATAGTATACATATATCATGATAAGATAGACGAAGCAAGCCACACATCGGACAGTGCTGTGTTCCCAGCTTGTGATGATGCTATTGATGAAATCAAAAATATGATACGCATTATTGTAAATGAATTTGGCGGAACAAACATATTTGTTACATCTGATCACGGATTTTTGTATACATATAGTCCATTAAAAGAAGATGATAAGGTTGACAAGACTTCATTATGCGATTATGATATAGAAATAGACAGACGATATTTAATAACTCGAAAAGGGGCAAAGTCTGAATATCTTATTCCTGTCAAATTTATGGACGGTGAAACGGAATATGATTCATTTGCTGCGCGGGAGAACATTCGCATAAAAAAGAAAGGCGGAGGGCTTAACTTTGTTCATGGCGGAATAAGCCTTCAGGAAATGGTTGTTCCTGTATTGGAATTCCAGTATTTGAGGAACACAAGCAAGATATATCAGCGCAACAAGGATAAAATTGATACAAAGCCTGTAGAACTTAGCCTTATTTCTGCAAACCGCAAGATAAGCAATATGATTTTCTCTTTAAACTTCTATCAAAAGGAAGCTGTTGGGGCAAATCGTGAATCAAACACATACTTGCTTTATTTTGTTGATTTAAATGGACAGAAAATAAGCGATACTGTTAAAATTATCGCTGACAAGGCAAACGAAAATGCACAGGAACGCACTTTCCGCTGTAACTTTAATCTTCGTTCGCAAAAGTACAGCAATCATGAACCATATTATCTTGTTATTGAAGATGAGAATGGTATCCAAGCGCCTATAAAGGAAGAATTCCATATAGACATTGCTTTTGCAGTTGATGAGTTTAACTTCTTTTAAATAAGGGAAAAGGTCAAGGAGGAACACAAGATGGAAGATTTGAATACGAGCATGAGTGCTCGTGAAACGATAAAGGAAAAGCTTCGCAGCAATTTTGACGGTAAAATTGTTCGTAAAGACCTTACTAAAAAAATCAAGGAGGGAGCAAATGTTCCTACATACGTTCTTGAATTTCTTCTCGGTCAATATTGCAGTTCAGACGATGACGAAATCGTAGCAAAGGGTGTTGAGAATGTAAAGCGCATCTTGACCGACAATTATGTTCGACCCGATGAATCGGAAAAGGTTCTTTCAAAGCTTCGTCAGCGTGGCAGTATGACTATAATAGATCAGGTTACTGTTGAACTTAACCTTAAAAATGATTATTATGAAGCTCGTTTCGCTAATCTCAATATTAAAAATATTCCTATTTCTGAGGAATATCCCGAAAAGTATGACAGGCTTCTTTGCGGTGGTATATGGTGTATTGTTCAACTTGATTATAACAATGATTCACTTGAAGATGAAGTTGTACAATTAGGAGCGTCAAGAATAAATAGTCAGAAAAATTCAGGCTCAAGCATTATAAGCATAAGGAAGCTTACGCCTATACAGATGCCTTGTGTCGATATAAATGAGTTAAAGAAGGGCAGAAAAGCGTTCACTAAAGACGAGTGGATTGATGTCATCATGCGTTCTATCGGTATGGAAAGTGAAGCATTAACGTATAGAGAAAAATGGTTGTTACTGCTTAGAATGATTCCACTTGTAGAAAACAATTTTAATCTTTGTGAGTTAGGTCCTCGAAG
>CADBRR010000144.1 GCA_902797145.1 uncultured Eubacteriales bacterium
AAAATTGCTCCGCACTTTCGTGCGGAGCGTGTATTCAGTTCGTTCAACGAATTATTCCATGGATTATTCCATTTCGCCGAGCTTCTTATAATATTCGTACTTATCTGTAGCTTCCTTTTCAGCTCTTTCGAAGAGTTCTTCTGCAACTTCGGGGAACTGACGCTTGAGTGATGCGTAACGAACTTCACCCATGATGAAGTCACGATAGCTTGACTTAGCAGGCTTGCTGTCGAGAATGAACGGATTCTTGCCTTCCTTTGCGAGGTCGGGGTTGTATCTGTACAAGGGCCAGTAACCTGCTTCAACAGCCTTCTTAGCTTCTTCCTGTGACTTACCCATGTTGATACCATGGTTGATACAAGGTGCGTAAGCGATGATGAGTGACGGTCCCTTATAAGCTTCTGCTTCTGCGATTGCCTTTACGAGCTGGTTCTTGTCTGCGCCCATGCAAACCTTTGCAACGTAAACATAGCCATAGCTCATTGCCATCATACCGAGGTCCTTCTTCTTTGTGCGCTTACCTGCTGCTGCGAACTTAGCAACTGATCCTGTCGGTGTAGCCTTTGATGACTGTCCGCCTGTGTTCGAGTAAACTTCTGTATCCATAACGAGTACGTTTACATCTTCGTCCATAGCGAGAACGTGATCAAGTCCGCCGTAACCGATGTCGTATGCCCAACCGTCACCGCCGAATATCCACTGTGACTTCTTAACCATGAGGTCTGACATTTCCATAATCTTCTTTGAAAGTTCATCGTCCTTGCCTGCCAAGAATGCCTTGAGAGCTTCTGCTGCCTTCTTTGAACCTTCTGCATCGTTCATATTAGCGAGGAATTCGTCTGCAACTGCCTTAGCTTCTGCGCCTGTTTCAGCAAGTTCACGTACCTTGTCAGCGAGGAGTGCTCTTCTCTGGCTTGTAGCGAGGTTCATACCGAAACCGAATTCAGCGTTATCTTCAAACAATGAGTTAGCCCATGCAGGACCCTGACCCTTTTCGTTTGTTGTATACGGGCAAGTAGGTGCGCTGCCGCCGTAGATTGATGAACAACCTGTAGCGTTTGCAACGATCATTCTATCACCGAAGAGCTGTGTAACGAGCTTGATATAAGGTGTTTCGCCACAACCTGCGCAAGCGCCTGAGAACTCGAACAAAGGCTTACAGAACTGGCTGTTCTTAACTGTGTTCTTGTTTACGTTGAGTTCCTTTTCCTTAACTGTCATTGCATAGTTCCAGTTTTCTGCATCTGCCATAGCGTCCTTAAGGTAAACCATCTGGAGAGTACCCTTAGCCTTTGTCGGGCAGATATCAGCACAGTTACCACAACCTGTACAATCAAGCGGTGATACCTGCATACGATACTTCAAGCCTGCAAAGCCTGTTGCATCCTTCATTTCAAAGTTTGCAGGAGCATTCTTTGCTTCTTCTTCATCAAGAAGGATAGGACGGATACAAGCGTGCGGACATACGAATGAACACTGGTTACACTGTATACATGTTTCTGCATTCCATACGGGAACCTTAACAGCTACGCCACGCTTTTCGTACTTTGTTGTACCTGTGGGAACGAAACCGTCTGCTGCGAGTGCGCTTACGGGGAGGCTTTCACCCTTCTGTGCGAGAACGGGGCTGATGAAATCTCTGAAGTAAGGATCATCTGTTACAGGTGTAACAACTGCGCCTTCTGTTGTTGTAGCCCAGCTTTCGGGATACTTGATTTCTTGGAGGCCGTCAACGCCAGCGTCGATAGCAGCATAGTTCTTAAGAACGATTTCTTCGCCCTTCTTGCTGTATGACTTCTTAGCAGCTGCCTTCATGTATTCGATAGCCTGATCTGCGGGGATAACTTCTGCAAGCTTGAAGAATGCACTCTGCATGATTGTGTTGATACGGTTACCCATGCCAACCTTTTCAGCAATCTTGATAGCATCCATATTATAGAAACGAACGTGCTTCTGAGCGATTGTGTTCTTCATTGAAGCAGGAAGTTCTCTTTCCATATCTTCAAGTGTCCATGCTGAGTTAAGAAGGAAGATACCGCCATCCTTAATGCCTTCAAGAACATCATAACGTGTTACGTATGACGGGTTGTGGCAAGCGATAAATTCAGCCTGGTCGATGAGGTACGGCGACTGGATAGGCTGCTTACCGAATCTCAAGTGTGAAACTGTGAAGCCGCCTGACTTCTTTGAGTCATATGCGAAATAACCCTGAGCATACATATCTGTATGGTCACCGATAATCTTGATAGAGTTCTTATTAGCACCAACAGTACCGTCTGAACCGAGACCGAAGAACTTACAACGAATTGTTCCTTCGGGAGCTGCGTCTATCATATCCTTAACTTCGAGTGATGTATGTGTTACATCATCATTGATACCAACAGTGAAGTGGTTCTTAGGCTGAGCTGCCTTGAGGTTATCATAAACAGCCTTAACCATTGAAGGTGTAAATTCCTTTGAACCGAGGCCATAACGACCGCAATATACTGCAACATGGAGTTTAGCTTCTGCAAATGCTGATACAACGTCCTGATAGAGAGGTTCGCCGAGTGAACCGGGTTCCTTTGTTCTGTCAAGAACTGCAACACGCTTAGCTGTCTTAGGCATAGCTGCAACGAGCTTGTCTGCTGCGAAAGGTCTATAAAGTCTTACCTTAATAAGGCCGTACTTTTCGCCACGAGCGTTGAGGTAGTTGATTGTTTCTTCAACTGCGTCTGCGCCTGAACCCATGATGATGATGATGTTTTCTGCATCGGGTGCGCCAACATAGTCAAAGAGATGATAATGACGACCTGTAAGTTCGCCAACCTTATCCATGTAATGCTGAACGATTTCAGGAATAGCATTGTAATACTTGTTTGCAGCTTCTCTGCCCTGGAAGTAGATATCAGGGTTCTGAGCTGTACCTGACTGATGAGGATGTTCAGGATTCAATGCTCTTTCACGGAAACGCTTAACTGCATCGTAGTCAAGCAATTTAGCCATATCTTCATATTCAATCTGTTCAATCTTCTGAATTTCGTGTGATGTACGGAAACCATCGAAGAAATGAACAAAAGGAACGCTACCCTTGATAGCTGAAAGGTGTGTAACAAGAGCGAGGTCCATAACTTCCTGTACAGAAGCTGATGAAAGCATTGCAAAGCCTGTCTGTCTTGTGCTCATTACGTCACTGTGATCACCGAAGATTGAAAGTGCGTGTGCTGCGAGTGCACGAGCTGTTACGTGGAATACGCCAGGGAGAAGTTCGCCTGCAATCTTGTACATATTAGGAATCATAAGAAGCAAGCCCTGTGAAGCCGTAAATGTTGTTGTGAGTGCGCCTGCTGCGAGTGAACCGTGAACAGCACCTGCTGCACCAGCTTCGCTCTGCATTTCAGCGATCTTTACTTTCTGACCGAAAAGGTTTACTCGTCCGTTAGCAGCCCAGTCGTCAGCAACTTCTGCCATGGGTGATGACGGAGTGATAGGGTAAATAGCTGCAACGTCACTAAACGCATATGCAACATGAGCAGCAGCAGTATTACCGTCAACAGTAATTGTCTTTGCCATATGAAAAGACCTCCTATAAAATTTATTTGAATTTAATTATTAGCTCGTTAAAAAAAATTCACGAGTGCATATATAGATATTATATAATTTGCTTTTAAAAGTGTCAATGATTTAAAACCGATTTTTACCAAAATATATAATTACAGCTATCCATAAACGAATTTCAGCGTTTTAATTTGCATTATAACAAAACTCTCGATAAAATTTTATCAATCAACTTGAAAAATTGCAAATATATTATATAATAAAGTTATAAATACTTTATTAAGGAGCAATTAAATGAAGAAAGCATTTATAATATTTATGGCGCTTACAACGCTTGCAATAACAGTTTCAGGCTGTAATTCAAATAATACAAAGGAAACGCAGAACCCTGTTCAGACTATGATGGACGGAACAATAAAGCCGCTTCCGACAAATACGCCTGTAAATGAAAAAATAGATTACACAGCAGTTCTTACAGCATATAAAGACAGCGAGCTTAAAGATTGCGCAGGCTCGATAGTATACGATTTTGACAAAGACGGTGCAGCAGAGCTTGTTGCAGTAACCGATAGTTCTATCGACACATACGAGGTAAACGGTGATGGTGCAGTAGAGCTTGTAAACAGCATTAAAGCTGATAAGCTTTCCGTTAGAGTTCGTGAGTACTCATTCGGAAGCTTTTTGTCGGTTGCAAGTTCGGTTTACAAATTTGACGTTAAGCGCTGGATAGTTCCTAAGGAAGACGAATACGACTTCTCGGCAGAATATAAGTCGATTGATGTCGCATTTACAAACTGATGTTTAGTACGGAAATTTTAAAGGCGTATGGGGATTTTCATACACATACGCTTTTTAGTCATGGAAAAAACTCACCCGAAGAGAATGTACTTGCAGCAATAGATAAAGGGCTTAAAAGCATATCTATTTCAGAACACGCATCAGCAAACATATTTTATGGTGTTCGAGGCAAGAAATTGGAATCTTTGCGAAAAGAAATCGACAGGCTTAAAAGCATATATTCAGATAAAATCAATATCTATATGGGTTATGAATGCAACCTTACGGGCGATTGCAGGTGTGACCTTGAACATAACGATTTTTTCGATGTTGTGCTTTTAGGTTATCATAAAGGAATTATGCCGTCAACGAGCTTTGCACGGAGCGCACTTGCGCAAATGGTTACAAAGAAATATGACAGGCGAAGAAATGCTGATGCACTGCTCAATACTGCCTCAAAATATGGTATTAATGTTCTTTCACACCCCAACGAATATATAAGGGTCGATATCCCCTACCTTGCTGAAAACGCAAGTAAACTGGGAATTTTGCTTGAAATAAATTCTTCTCACCTTAGTATGTCGGATGAAGAAGTAAAAATCTGTTACGAATGCGGCGCAAGCTTCATTATGTCAAGCGATGCGCACAGGGCAGAAAATGTCGGCAATTTCAAGAACGCACTTGACCAGATAGAGCGAACAGGAGTTAAAGACAGGGTTGTGAATTATAACAACAAAGTCAAAAAATAAAGGAGTAACACAATGAACAAAATAAAGGTTGCAGCGGCATCGCCTCGAATGATACTTGGCGATGTTAAATCCAACGCAAGGGAAATAATAAACATAATCAAGCAGGCAAACAGGAAAAATGTAAAATACCTTGTTTTCCCCGAACTTTGCATTTGTGGCTGTACGCTCGGAACGCTTATGGGTCACCCATTACTTATAAAAGAAGCGTTGGGCGCTGTTTCAAAAATCTGCGAAGAAACGCAAAACACATCTGTTTGCGCAGTTATTGGTCTTCCCCACATTCAGGGCAATAAGCTTTACAGCAGCGCAATCGTAATTTCATCAGGCGCAGTATGCGCAGTTTCAATGTCGCCGTCAGGGTATGCTCCGTTCGGATTTGCACCGCATGGAATTTCACACGATATATCATCAACAAAGGTACTTTCAGCCGATGAAAACCTCGTTATCAGATTCGGCAACCAGTTGTTTGAAGATATAAAAGAAACAGATGAAAAGCGAGTTATCGTTATGCCGTCATCGCTCAACGCAACAGCATCAAGCGATATAGAAATCAGGAAAGCGCTTTGCAATTATTCTGCCAAAACAGGCTCGGCAATAATCTATGCTTCACCTAACAAGAACGAGTCAACATCGTTCAACGTTTTTGATTCATCATGCTATATCGCTGCAAACGGAAAAGTTCTTGCATCGGGCGAATTTCTTGCAGAGGAAAATTATATTAGCTGTGAAATCGACCTTGACGAGCTTTCAATATCACAAGTAGATGAAATCGAAGAAAATCCATTCAAGACATATCTCTCAGATAACGAAGCTGAAGCAAGGGAAGAAACAAGGCGTATACTTGAATTGCAATCCGAAGCGCTTATGAAAAGGCTTTACCACATCCATGGCAAAGGCTTTATAATCGGCGTATCGGGCGGACTTGACAGCGCACTTGCATTGCTTGCATCGGTTAGAGCTGCCGATAGAATGAACATTGACAGAAAACAGGTCGTAGGCATTTCAATGCCCGGATTCGGTACATCTTCAAGGACTAAGAACAATTCACAGCTTTTGCTTGAAAGCCTTGGCTGTACATACAGGGAAATAAGCGTTAAAGATGCTTGCTTACAGCATTTTAAAGATATAAATCACGATATTTCAGACCACAGCGTTGTTTTTGAAAACGCTCAGGCAAGGGAACGCACACAGATTCTTTTAGACCTTGCAAACAAAGAGGGTCTTTTAGATGTCGGAACAGGCGATTTGTCGGAATCGGTTCTCGGTTTTACAACGTTTGGCGGAGATAACCTTGCGCTATACGGAATAAACGCTTCAATCCCCAAGACCGTAATCAGAAAAGTAGTTTTTGAAGCGAAGAATATTTTCCCCGAAGCTTCAGATGTTTTGCAGGATATTTTAGATACACCCGTAAGTCCCGAACTTTTACCGACAGACGGCAAGGAAATTACGCAAAAGACGGAAAGTATTGTTGGTTCGTATGACCTCCACGACTTCTTTATTTATCATATGATTGTAAATAAGAAATCGCCGCTCGAACTTTACAATATGGCGCTTGAGCATTTTAATTGCCCCGAAGAGGAAATTTACGAAACTCTCGGTACATTCTTAAAGAGATTTTTCGCACAGCAGTTTAAACGCAACAGCGGTACTGAATGCCCGAACATTCTCGTATCAGTTGCGCCGAGCGCATTTAATATGCCGTCAGACCTCTTGAGCGGAATATGGCTTAAAGAATACGAGGATATTGATAAATAATTCTTTGTTTTCAAAATTGTAACGCTTGTAAATTATATGCGCTGATAAAGGACTGATTTATTTGTTCCTTGTCAGCGTTTTTTCTTGATTATTTTGCATAAATTTATTATAATGTGATTATAAGGTCGAAAACCTATTTTATTTTTAACATATAGTTAGCCGAAGCTAACGGAAGGAGTTATCATGCCGCAGTATATACCTGAAAAGCTTGTAAAAGTAAGCAGATACAAGAACTTTTTTCCAACGCTTGATGAAGAAATAAAAAAAGATATATATAATAGAATGAAGTCGCTAATAGAAGAAGAAAAAGAATATTGCGACAAGGGAAATTATAAGCATATGGCGCAAATATTAACATCAATTGCGATGTATGAAGTTTTTATCGAGCACGGGAAGAGTGAAAATGAAGCATACGATATAGTTTCAAATGAAATGTGGAAGTTTTTAGATCCGTCAGGAATGAAGAAGCTTGCAAAAAAGAATTTTTTCTTCCTTTGATGAAGAAAATAGTTCCATTCGGTTTTAAAAAGGGTTCAGGATATGGTTGGAGATACACGTGGCACAATGATGACAAAAAAAATGAATTTCATTTTGAATGCAACGAGTGTATATACGCAAAAATTCTCGGCAGGCGAAAACTATTAAAGCTTGGCACAATGTGCTGTCATGCTGATATAATAAATTATGGGGATTTGCCATATACAGATTTTATAAGGACAAAAACAATTTGTCATGGTGGGAATGAATGCGATTTCCGTTTTGTTCGCCATTACCTAAAATATTCTTCAAGGCAAATCTTTCTCTCGTATATTTCCGTTGCAGCATCTACTCCAACATATCTAAAATGCCACGGTTCAAATATAACGCCCGTTATATGTTCCTTATCTTTCGGATACCTCAAAATAAATCCGTATTTATGGGCATTCTTTGCAAGCCATTTCCCCTGCTCAGTATCTGCAAACGCTTGATCGTCATTTCGCATAGTTGTAAGCAAAATATCTATCGCAAGCCCTGTTGAATGCTCGCTCATATTATGCGGCATCGCTATAACCGGGTGATTATACGGATCATCAAAATATGTCGGGTCCTTTTCTCGTCTTCTCTTTTCAATATCACGCTGTGCATCTATTGAACGATATGCGCTCGATATAAACAAATTCTTTATCCCGTCTTTCTTTGCCGCCTTGAACATTGCAAGCGCTGCTTCCGCTGTTCGCCTGTCGAGCTTTGCGCTGTCATTTCTATACGCTACAACATCGCCTATTATCGACTTTGCTTTTACTAAATCGCTTGGCACATAATTCTCTTTAAGCGGATTATCCCAATTTACAAGGATAAGATAATTTTTAGAGCTTTCCTTTTTGGGAGTCGGTGTAGGCTCAGGCGTTGGTGTAGGCTCAGGTGTTTTTTCGGGTGTCGGCTTTGGCGTTGGTGTAGGTTCGGGTGTTTTTTCGGGTGCAGAGGTTGGTTCTATTGTCGGTTCGTTCGTTGGTTCAATTATTATTGTAGCATCGGGTTCATCGGTTTTTACAATCACTAAATCAAAGCTTTCCTCCGGCACAACATCGATAATCCTATCGCTTTTTTCTGAATTGCAGGCGGAAAACATAGCTATTGCCCCAACAATCATTAGAATAAATAATTTTTTCATTATATCACCTCATCATTTGCGAACATAATTTCTAATTTCATTCCATCTTGACCGCATACAGTATTTTCAAAAATCTTTTTTGCAATATCAACATCGCTTTCGGGATTTTCAATTCTCGGTGAAAAATGGGTTAAGCACAGTTTTTGTACATTTGATTTTAGGGCGAGTTCAGCCGCTTTTTCAAATGTCATATGTCCATGTTCTTTTGCAAGCGCTTCATGTTCGCTTTGGGAAAAAGTCGCCTCGCTTATGAGCAAATCTGCGTTAATTGCCGCCTTGATTATGTTTTCGCAATATGCGCTATCGCCTGTCACGACAACTTTAATCCCCCTGCGCTGTTTATCAAGTACCATATGAGGAGCATACATTTTTCCATTATACTCAACAGATTCGCCCTTTTGGAGCTTTCCCCACAAATTTATTGGAATGTCGAGCGCTAACGCTTTTTCTTTTATAAACTTGCCCTGCCTTGCAAGCTCAAAAGAATAACCCTGACTTACGACCTTATGTTCTGTTTTAAACGCTTTAAGCGCCGAACCTGACGGAAAACCAAACTTATCAAGCTTTATTCCGTCATCGCCAACATCAAAAAGCCTTATATCGAAACAAGTTTCTCCAACCAACTTTAAAATAATATCCATTTGCGCTTTTAATCCATATGGTCCTGTAATATAAACAGGCTTTTGCCTATCTAAGCAGTTCATAGTCTGCAAAAGTCCCATAAGTCCGAAAATATGGTCGCCATGATAATGCGTTAGCGCAATAATATCCGTATTTATAACGCTCACACCGGCTTTCCTTGCAGCCAATTGCGTTCCCTCTCCGCAGTCGATGAGGATTGACTTGCCAACGCATTTTATTAAAACGCTTGCGAGCGCACGTTCGGGTGTGGGCATAAGCGCACCGGTTCCTATAAGTGTTACATCTACCATAAAAAACTCCGATTTATATTATTTTCGCCATTAAATGCAATTATATTGCAATTATCGGTGAAAAT
>CADBRR010000145.1 GCA_902797145.1 uncultured Eubacteriales bacterium
ACTATTGTTTTCTGCAAAAGCACACACATTTTTAGCCATATCAGTATAGCTAATATTGAATGAGTAATTTGCGTCACCTTTAAATTTAATTGTCGTCGTATGTCTGCTATCATCTGCACTATCTGTATTCCATCCTGAAATTATATATGCATTCTTAATCTCTTCATTACTTAAACTTTTTCCATTGAAATCAGTTGCTGCAATATTAATTCCGTCAGTTGCTGCCTTAGGATCAAAATGATCATTTCTTTCGATAACCGTAACCATTATTGTATGGTCATATGAAAAATAATCTCTTCCATTTTCGGCATTAACTTCTTCATCGCTGGACTCAATTGAGATTACAGGAGCAATAGTATCGATATCCATAAGTATCGTCTTTTCACTTATATTGCCAGCATTGTCTTCTGATTTAACAGTAACCCATGTTCTATCAGAATTAAATTTTTCTGCATCGAATTCTATTTCTCTTGTAATTGACTTCGTCAAGTCGCTATATGATGGTTCATATTCGCCAAACTCATCAGCAAATGAATATAGCGTACCTGTTTCTTTTTCAAATCCATTAGAAACTTCATAGGTAACGTTCTTTACGCCTGAATAAATAGAATCATCTACTTCAGAATTTTCTTCTTCCTCTACTGTTACTTCAATTATAATCTTTTTATCATTATATATTGAAGTTTCTATTCCGTTTTCACTTGTTTTTCTTCCTGAAGCTTCATTTTTAATATTGAATGATATAACCGATTTATCTATATCATAAATATGACCGTCTGAACAGATATATACCATATTTCCAGCATTATCTATCAACTTAAGATAAATTGTAAATCTTGCATCATCTATACTTAATACACCATTTTCAGGAAGTTCATTCCATTCATTTTCGGTAATATTTTGTAATTCATCAACGGAAAGTACTCTATCTAAATTGCTGATATAATATTTCGAATAATTAATTCTGCTTGTTACATCAGTTGCAAATAGTTTTATTTCGTATGATGATGAACTAAATATACCAAATGAAATTTTTTCAAGTAACTTTTCCCAAGCATTAGTTCCAATTGTTATTGAACCTTCTGGGTTTGTTTTATCCACAGTAAATGAGTTTGGCGTATTTGATTCGTCGAAATTATCGTTTATATAATATGTTATATTATTATCAAGCTTCATTCCGGCCTTGTTCTCATACTCAAAGTTGAATGTATAATCACCATCTTCATTAAACAAAAGAACTATAGTATAAATACCATTTTCATCATCGCGAACTATACTACCCTGCATATAATTATTCTGAAGTTCATCCTCAACTTCGACATTGTTATATGTAATTTTAATACCATTCAGTGCTGCCTGTTCGTCAAAGGTAGTACTCCTATCATAAACCTTAATAATAGCAGTTCTCTCTTGATTGTAATAGCCGTGAGCGTTATCATCCGTTGTATAAGGTTTACCACTTACAGTTATATTAGCAGACGGTGCTGTACTATTTACATTAAATTCAACAAATCTTGAGTTTTCATTTCCCGCATTATCAATAGCAGTAACCGTTACTCTTAATCCATCCTGATTATAGTCATCTGCATCAATATATATATAGTTTCCTTCATAGTTTTCAAAATCCCAATTGTCAGATTCCCAATGGCTTAAAAGATCGCTATAGAATGCTTTTTCAGTTTGCAACTCTTCATTAAAATTATAAAGTTCGCCTTCTTCTAAAACACCATTTACATTTTCAATCTTATAGGTGATTTTGCTTATTCCTGATCCTTTATACTGTCCATTTTCAAAATTTTCAGCAAAATTATCATTTACCGAAACCTTATACAAGAAATCTGTATTAAAGTAGTTAGAACCTGTCGGAACAATTGGATTAAATTCAAAATCTACAGGCGTAATATCAATATTTGAATTAGTTCTATCGATTATTTCACCATCGGACCAAATATATTTTACATTGTCTGCATAGTCAACGATTTTAAAATATATAACATAGTTTCCTTCTTTACTAATCGGGAATCCACCAGTATATTCAGTCCAACGTTTTTCGTCCTGCCCAGTTTCCTGAACATCGTAATCTATAATCTGATCGAGTTCCATAGCTGACAAGAAGTAGGTGTGATTTTCATCTATATAGTATCCAAATGATTTAATGCGACTTGTATCATCATTACAAGAAGCAGTAACTTTAAATTCATCATTTGTCCACAAATTAAATGTTAATGTTTCAACCAATTCATTCCATGAATTTTCGCCTATTGTAATGCTTCCTTTAGGAGACAATGTATCCACAACAAATTTTTTGATTGAGTTATTAATCTTGTAATCACCATTTTCAAATGAAGCACTCAATTCATAATTTGCAGTTCCAAAGAACTTGACTGTAGCTACATATTTTGTTAAGTTTTCATCAGCATTTTCTTCAGATGGGTTCTGCATATTCCATTGAGAAATTTCATATGCATTATCGGCAACACTGATTTTCTCACCATTTATATCTGTTGCGTAAACAATAATTTCTTTTGTTGCACCATTAAATATAGATGGTCTTGTTACAATTGTAACAGTAGCAGTTCTCATCTGATTATAATATTCTAATCCGTTTTCTGCATCAACATTAACAGGATTTATGCCATCATCGAAAGAAATACTCATTGCAGGTTCTGTTGCAGAAACCTTGATATGTTCATCAGTTGTGCTTGTGTTTCCTGCATTATCTACTGCAATTACTCGTATAATAACATTGTCACTGTTATTCTCTGCTGCATTAATCGTAATAGCATCTTCTTCATTAAGCGCAAATGATGGTTCAAGTTCATCATATGAAGGATTTTCTTTATCGAAGTTGTAAATTTCACCATTTGAAGTAACATTACCATTGTTAAGTATCTTATAAGATATGCTCTTAAGACCAGATGAAGGTGATGGTTCAATAACAGAAACGGTGAACTTTACATCTCCTTTAAATATACCATCTTCTATTGTGTTTCCTCCTACTATTGTTATTTCAGTTTCTGGTTTTAATTCATCAAATACTATGCCATTTGTCACCGAATATGAATAATTTCCAGCCATATCCGTTGCCTTTGCATATACAACAGCTATACTATTTGATTCTACTTCAATACCTTCGTCAGTATATCTATCCCAAGTATTTATAGTATCAAGTTCATCTTTGCTAATAACTTCCGTAGTATTATAATCAACATAATATTCTACATTTTCGATTCCTGATAAATCATCACTTGCTTCTACCTTGAAATTTATATTCTTCCTTTCATATCCACCAAATGTTATTATTGAAAGAATCTTTTCAAAGAATGAGAGTTCCTCTTGTTTAATTTCTATTGAGGGGCTAACTGAATCCTTCATAACAACAACTCTGTATTCTGATGTTATTGTATTGCTTGCGTTATCCTTTACATAGAATGTAACAACGCTATTTACTGTATCATCTACTACAGCGTCAACAAGAGCTTCGCTCCACTGAGCAATTCCATTTTCTCTGTTATAACTTACACTATAACCACGCTTTGCCTGTATAGTTACATTACCTGTATACCAACCACTATTGTTCTTTGTGTCTCCGATAATATTATAAAGTGAATTTTCAGGCTTCCATTCTTCAATGATAACCTCGTATGATGCTTCAGCTTCATTATAGTTATTATCAGCAGCCTTTATAGCAGTAACTCTAACTTTGCCTGGTAAATAAGTAAATTCAATTGTACCAGTATTTTCATCAAATGATTTAACTACATTTATGCCTTCGACAATTTCATATGAATACTCAATTTGACCTTCACCATATTCATTACCCACTTCATATGCAGCAGGTGATTTTTCGAAACTTTGTCCTGTATAAAGCTTATATTCTTCTTTTTCAAATTTAATAGTTTGATCTGCTGGCTTTATAGTCACTTTATATACTAGTTCAGCACTTTTAAATCTAACATTTTCTGAGAACATTGCTTTTATATATACATCGCCTGCAGCCAACATTGTAAATTCACCTGTTGAAGCATCAAAATCTGATATATACTCGCTTCCGCTTACAATTGAATATGTTATTGTTATTGAATTATCTTCCGATTCCAATTCTGATTCATATTGTGAGCTTGTAGCTTCGTTTAAGAATTTTTCTCCATTCTTAAATATAACTTCTGTTTCTGTTCCTTTTTCAAAAGATATTGCCTGCTCAGCCTTATTGATGTGTATAGCATATGTAGCTTGTGCAGACTTATACATAATTGTTTCTTTTGCTATTGCTGTAATAATTACAGTACCAGCCGCTTTGATAATAAGAGTACCATTTTCATCAACTTCTACGATATCTTCGTTATTCGATGAATATATGATTTCTGTTTCAGCAGTAGCTTTATTTGCAAATGACTCACCATATACAAGATCAGGAATATCTTTAATTTCAAATTCAACACTCTGTTCAGCTTTGTTGATAACCAATTCATAGGAAATCGTCTTCTCATTATACCTTCCGCCTTCAGGACTTGTTGCGCTAATAGTAACTCGTCCACTTTGCAAAATAGTAATTTTACCATTTTCATCAACAGTTGCTACAGACTCATCGTTTGATTTGTAAGCAATTGGCTGATTTTCTCCACCTATTGCTTTATTTTCGAATTCATCTATACAAGTTATATTAAACTCAGATTGACCTTTTTCAAATTTAAATTCACTTTCCTGATCAACACGAATTACATTCAAAATGTAAGATGCTTCGGCAGAGTTGTAGTATTCAGTTCCCTCTATTGTTGCAGTAATAGTTACTGTACCTTTATCTATTGCAGTAACATTACCATTTTCATCTACAGTTGCAACGCCTTCATCACTACTATTATATGTAACTTTTGCATTATCGGGAATTTCACTGATAATTGGATTTGCATATGTGTCCTCGCACACGATATCATTCGGGAATGAATCCTTAAATTTCACTTCGCCACGATCAGCAATAACAGCTTCAATTTCATAAGAAGTTGAAATTTCATTATAGTTTCCATCGCCTTCAAGATATGCTGTTATAACAACTTTTCCTGGTGATTTGAAAGTTACTTCGCCATTTTCATTAACAATAGCAATACTTTCATCTGATGAAGTGTAAACTATTGTATTATCAACACTGCCGCCAGTTGCCCTGTTAGTAAATGTATCTATCCATGGAATTATTTCCTTAGTGTCAGTCCATTCGAGTGCATTTTGATTTTTCTTTGCTACTAAAACCTTACATATTGCTTTACCTGATTTATATTCTATGTTTGCATCAACTTCTGCTATAATGTTAGTTTCACCAGCTCCTACTATATAAATATTACCATTTTTATCAATAGTAGCAACGGACTCATTAGATGAAGAGTACTTTATTTCAGCACCATCATATGACTTTGCTTTTATTTCAAATCCATTATCGCCATATGTTGCTTCATATTCATCTTTTTCAAAAGATATAACGCACTCTGATTTTTCATCAAGATATATTTCATTGTTGACTTTGATATTAGCATTATTTATAATTTTCGTTTTATAATCTTCATGAGATACTTCTATCGTATATTCTCTTTCTTGAAAGATTCCATCTATTTCAAACATACCATTATCGTTAGTAGTTGTAATCAAGTTTTCTATCCCTTCAAGATTATTTCCTCCAAGCTTAACAGTAGCATTAGCAATTGGCTGCTTTGAATCGCTATCGTTTTTATATACTATACCTGTAATTGAAACCAAAGGAAGTTCTTCAATAACAACAGTAATGCTTTTATTTGAAAGATCAACAATATCATTAACTTCTTTATAGCCTGCTTTTTTTACTTTATATGTAAAATAATCTGTTGATTCTTCAGGTTCATCATTTTGTTGAGTTTCTTCAGGTGAATCTACTTTTTCTGTTTCATTAGGGACTTCTGAAGGAACAATCGATGTCGCAGGATCGTCTGTCATCAAATCAGTCTCAGATGGTTCAGCTGAATTTTCAGCTGTTGAAACAGGATTTTCGATTTCAGGATCGTCTGTCAAAACAGGCAATTCCGTTGAATTATCTGTACCAACAGGATTTGATGTTGATGATGATTCCGTTTGAATCAGGTCATCGCTTTCAGGATCTACGTCGAAAATATTCATGTCGAACCTTACTACGCCATTTTCATCAGTAGTTGCATTAGCAATGGGTGTTGTATCTGTGTTTTTGTAAATCGATACTTCAGCATTAGCAACTTCAATTCTCCTGCCGCTAAGAAGTTTTACAACGGTTATTGCATAAACATTTTCGTCTTCGGCAAATGATGTAATCATATTTACCGGAACAACTGTGAACACCATAATCAACGCAAGAATTGCAGCCATTATTCGCTTTGCGCCATATGTCCTACTGCTCATTAACAATTTCCATACCTTCTTTCATTTTTTTATATATATTGTAATTTTCGCCATCAATTACAGAATGCAATATAATGGCAAAAAAAGTTACACTAATAATTGGATACATTATTATTTTTGAAATTTCAACACCTGTTATATTCATCATAGATACCGCTATACCTATAATTATTATTGCATATAATAGCATGTGCTTTTTTCTGAATGTTAAGATACCCGGAATTGATTTTCTCTTAATGTTTTTTTTAGGTTCATTTTTTCGTATCCATTTTCTTAGTGATTCTGATATTGATGTCGTTATCCTAACAAATATAATACCAAGAATTATACCAAACCAAAAAATTACCACAGTAATATTTGTTAATAATTCCTGTTGCTTCATATTTAGCATATCAAACAATAACAATATCAATATAGATGCTGATGCCAATCCAAACCAAAATAGTGAGAAGAATATCGCTATTTTATATTTTTTAAGATTTCCTTCCATATTGACCTCTTAATATCACCCGATGATTTCATTTGAATTGACATAAGTTATTTCATATTCAATGTTGAAAATATGATTATCGCTCATAATATTATTTGATACTTCATATTTGTTTTCATTGAGTACGCTTGTTCCTGTATAGCGATATTGATTTGAATTATTTGTTAGTACAGTTGTTTCGTTTTGATTATTCAAATAATTATTTGTCAATATCGTAGTTTCATTTGAATCCTTTTCATTATTATAGTTTAATAATGTGGTCTGCACTTGCTCGTTGCTATATTCATTACCTAATACAGTAGTTTGAATTTGGTTATTATTATTTTTATAATTAGGTTGAATATCCTCAGGATATTGTATTTTTACTTTGTTTTTTATTCCAACATTTGCGGTCGAATAACTTGCCCCAATGCGATTTGAGTTTTTTTCAAGACTACCCGTATTAATTGCACCGCCTACAATTCTGCTCTTATTTTTATTTGAATTGATAGTCTTGCGCTTAGCAGAGCCTGAAGATGAACTTTGATTCCTTATACTATCAATAGCTTTTCTTGCATTTGAACCAGACAAATCACCAATTACATTAGGTATTTTAAGGACAAAAAACAGTACCATTGCAATTATTAGCATTACAGCAGAAATAGTAAGACTAATAATAAATATATTATAATATGCTTCATACGTCATTGTTGCTTGTAGCCCCCTTCATTATGGATTTGATTCTTTCTCTTGATTCTTTTATATTACCTTCAATATTATTTATTTCATCCTGTAAAAAAGGACTATCTAATGATGCAATATAGCTTTCAATTTCATCAAGCATTTGGTTTATCTCACTCTTATCCTCGGCAACGAAATAAAGTTCTTTTATATAATCGTTTAGTGTACACGTAATATCATAATATGAAATAACTTTTAAGTCTTTATCAATATCTTTAGTTTCACTGTAAAGTTCTTTGATTGCCTGCCATATTTTAGCTACATTTTCTGCTTCCATGACGGTATCTCTTGCTTCTTTATTCTGTTTTGCCGCAGTTAGCGAGCCAATAAGTTTGCAATATAAATCTGCTTTAGTATATTTATTCCTCGCTTCTGAGTACCATTCTTCTGCATATGCATATCTATCGTCTCTTTTTTTTGCCTCATATTTGTAAACATACAATTCTCCGATGTTGAAGCACACCTCTTGATATTTTTCATAATCTGCATTTTTCAACTGTTCCAAAGGATTGTCAATTATCGCTGTAGTGCCATTGTCAGTATTTTCAGATAATTTATTTTTTAGTTCACCAAATATCTTAGCTTCTTTACTATTCATCTTTACATTTCTTCGCCGCATAAATTCTATCAAACCTAAATACGCATCGGCTCGTGATGGATTAATCATTATTGCGTTTTTATAGCCATTAATGATTCGGTCATACTCGTCTTGAGTCGTTGCATTTTTTTGTTCATCAATTGCTGTTTTAATAATATTATCATAATTTGCATTTTTGGCACTTATTGCAGAGTTATATGACCATAATGATGTAGCAGCAAATACAACTGCTAACGCTGATGCTGTAATAAACGCACTCAACTTTCTTTTTTGTTTTTTTCGATACTCATCATCAATTTCCTCGTAATGTTCAAGTGCATACATAAGTTCTGCAGCAGATTGATATCTATTATTGGGATCTGCTTGAGTACACTTTATTATTATTTTTTCAAATCCACTTGATAGTGACGGATTAATAGATCTTATAGGTTTAATTTCATATGGCGGTTCACAGGGATTCATTCCAGTGACTAAATGGTATAAAGTCGCACCAAGACAGTAAATATCTGTTCTTGCATCCGTTTGTCCCATTCCTCCAAATTGTTCAGGAGCTGCATATCCAACAGTACCAAGGCATGTAGTATCAGCAAGGTTTTTTTCTTTATATTCTCTCGCTGTACCAAAGTCGATTAACATTACATTGCCATCCGGTTTTAGCATAACATTTGCAGGCTTCATATCCCTGTAAATAATAGGTGGAACTCTTGAATGTAAATAACCTAATACATCACACAGTTGCTTTGCCCACTCAATTACATATTCCTGAGGTTGAGCACCATATTCATTTAATGCATCATTCAATGAGTTACCTTCAATATAGTCCATAATAATTATAAACGAGTCATCGGTGTCGATTACGTCTATAATACTTGGAAGATTCGGATGACTAAGCTTTTTAAGTATGTCTGTTTCAGCAACTAAGCCTTGCCTAACTGCTTCAAAATTCATAACACCATCTTTTCTAACTTCCTTTATTGCCCACTGTTTATTTGCTTTTTCATTCATGGCCAGATATACAACACTCATGCCACCCTGACCAATCTTATTTAATATTTTATATTTTCCGTCTACGAGAGATCCAATTTTAAGCATTGCTACCTCCTTAGAATGTCCTAATAAGAACAACGGAAATATTGTCTCTTTCCATTCTATGCTTATTAAGATTTATGAGATTAATTGTATTTGAATTCATTTCTACATCATTATATAATACATCAGGTCTAAATTTTTCAAATATTTCATCATTTGAAATTTCATGCCTAAAGCCGTCAGAACAGAGCATATATGTTGCATCTTTCTTTGGTGTTCCGAAAAACATTTCAGGATATACCTTATCAGATGCACCAACACATTGTAGTAATACGCTTCTGCGACTATCGGTTTTGGCTTGTTCCTCAGTCATTCTGCCTAATTCAACTTCTCTTGCTACAAACGTTTGATCGTGGGTAAGTTGTGTAACATTATCTTTAATTTCATATGCACGAGAATCTCCAACATTCATTATGTAATATCGTTTTTGCGTGATTAAGATAGCAACAGCAGTGGTTCCAAGTTTAATCCCTTGTCTAGCACCATAACTCTTAATTTTATCATTCTGTGATACAACAATTTCATCCCATTCCGCACGAATAATCGGATCTTCAATTGTCGAATTGCATAATATTGGTAGTCTATTCCTTACCCAATCATCAAAGGCTCGAATTACAGATGCACTTGCAACTTCTCCTTTTTCAAGTCCACCCATCCCATCGCACAAAACAGCAAAAACCATTTTCCCCTGTTTTGTGTTTATAATCTTAACAGTCAAACTGTCTTGATTCGTTGGTTTCGATATTCCAACATCAGTATTTGCGGTTATAATATAATTCATTTTATTAAATCCTCATTATTTAATTTAGTAAAGTCTAAATTCGAATTCTTCATCAGCCAATCGTATCTTTGTACCATTTGATAATTTCGTCTCAACATTACTCTGAATCATTCCGTCATTAATAAACGTATGATTAGTGGAATTAGTATCAACTATAAAACAATCACCATTTTTATTTAAAATATTAGCATGACTTCTGCTTATTGCACTATTGTCGGCAATAAAATAATCAACATAACTCCTTTCTTTGCCTATTCTGAAAACTGGCTTGTCAATGTATATACGTTCATTATTCTTGAGCCTTATGAGATATGGCCTAACATTATTTGTAGAGTTATTATCAGTATTCAAAACAGTTGTTTCACCAATCATTCCTGAGCCAAGTACTGTCGTTTCACCAAAATCCATTGATTTAGATTCGGGCATTATGGGTGGTACATATCCATAACTTCCATAACTATTTACATTCTGATACTGATTATTGCCAAATTGTTTACCTACATTTCCAACATAATGTCCATTATTCGAGTTTGATGCTTGCCCTGGTACTGCAAAGTTTCCGTTGCCTGCCATTCCCTGCTGTTGCATTTGTCCTCGTCCTTGCATTGCTTGCCCTGGTACTGCAAAATTTCCATTACCCGATGTTCTTTGCGGCTGCATTTGTCCTCGTCCTTGCATCGATTGTCCTGGTACTGCAAAATTTCCATTACCAGGTGTTCTTTGCGGCTG
>CADBRR010000146.1 GCA_902797145.1 uncultured Eubacteriales bacterium
AAAAAAAGCTCCTTTAGATTCTCATCACTTGAAAAAGCAAAATTTTCAACTTTTATCTGATTATTTCCTAAAACAACCGTTTTTAATTTAGGACACATTGCGAATGAACTTTTACCTATAAACCTCACTCCTTCGCAAATAACAATTTCAACATTAGAATTAGTTGCAAAGGTTCCATCTATTTCTTCAATTGATTCAGGAATATATATACCTCTAATATTTACATCACCGGAAAATGCTGCTTTCGCTAATCCCAAAACCGGTTTGCCGTTTATGCTTTTAGGAATAACTACAATTTCGTTAATTCCTATATATCTTGATATTGTAATATCGTTCCCATTATCTTTATATTCAAAATCAGTTGAAGGTGTTTCATTGTGGTTTCTTATAGTATCTTCATTAATTTCTAAAAGAACTTTCTCATTATCATTTTCGTTTTGGTTATCACCACCATGTTCCTCAGTTTTTACAGGATTATTCGTACTCACTATTGTTTCATTATTTATATTACTTCCACAAGCAACATTCAACGTAGCGAGTGATATAATCAAAAGCGTTATAAAAAATTTTTTCATTTAATTATCATCCTTTCTTATCATGAATATCCTCTGACCGTATTAACTTTATATGTGCACCAGTCATGTGATTCTGTCATTTTTTGCGTTGTTTCATCATAATCACTGAATATCGGTAGCGTGATCATTAAAGGTTTAACTCTTATGGTCGCTTCTAATCTGAAATATACTTTAGAATTTGAAAGTGAATATTTCTTTTCAGAGCCACTTATTCCCGGCTTTGCTGACATATTGTATTCAATTACTTCCGCAATACGTTTATACATATTTTCTTCAAGTTCTCCGTGTCCACTTAGGCCAAGATAAACAAAAATCATAAGATAATCACTATAAAACAATCCCTTATCTTTGTTTTTTATACTATCTTCCGAGCTTGGTTCGACAAGTGATGAAACGAATTCAACCACGGATGATTGTACATTTGGTGGTTTTATCCACCAATCATCCTTTGATGCTTTATATATTTCTACCGGTAATCCATGCGCTAATCTTGTCTGATCCATACAAGTTTCAAATACAGTAAGTATTGGCAGCAGAACAATCTTTATTGCAGCAGGTGGTATTATTCCGGACGTAGCTGTGCTCAATGCCGTTGCTATTGCATTTATAGTCTCATGTGACCAAAAATGTTGAAAAGCAGATATGAGATTAAGCGTATATCTTAGTAAATAAATCTTTTCGAAAGATTTTTTTACATTTTCCTCGCTCGTAGCTTGTCCATATAGAATATACTCGACTTCTGCAAGGTATGCAGGATTATTTGATGAATCTATCATTTTATTCGTAAGGGTCTTGTTATTTATGTCTGCCATTGATGTACTTAACCATGTTCCCTTTTTATCAGCTGCTCCACGATACTCCTTGTATTTATCTGAACTTTCGAAATTATCCGTCACATTACTGATGCCAAGTTTTTTTCTTTCACTTTGAGGCATTAATTTATATATACCTTCCCTGTCATGTGTTGCATAGCTAAACATATGCATAATATATGTTGTTGTATACAAATCATCACGAAGATTATATAGATTACCTGAAACAATCGTTTCGATCATGCCCTTGATCGAATTGAGCATTCCATCTTCCAATAGTGTAAATTGACTTTCTGAAGACGAATATGAAATGCTAATATTCTTTTCTTTATTGCCCCTAAATTTTGCATTATTTGCTTTTTGCTCTTCTGCATATTCATCCTTTTTACTATCTGCATCCCCATTATCTTTATCCAGCTTGTCTGCTTTTTCCTCAGCATCACTTTTTCCAGGAACACCAAATTTTTTATATAAATATGCAAACAGTTCAGGCGTTGTTGATTTCGTCGGATCTATATCAGGATCATAATTTACATCGCCAAGATGATCGATTGTAATTTTACTATCTTCACTTGGACGATATAATTTATTGAATGTTTTCTTTATATATTCGTCAAGCTCTCCATTTTTTAAAGGTATATCTCCATTTTTAATTTCAGTATTTGCACATCCGATGAAAGTCTTCAATTTATCGATTTCCCTTATTTTTTTACCACCATATTGCAATGAATTTAAGGATTGTAATAACTTATCAAACTGCCCACGAATGTTTGTAAGCCTCGATTTTAAATCCATGTAGGCTTGCTTATCAATATTTTGCACTCCATCATCGATGTTTTTATAATCCTTATCCTCTCCTTTGTGTTGCCTATGTATCGACATATAGTCGTCTTTTTGCATTGAAGTTGTTTGTTTATTTGCCTCACCTTCCCATTTTCTGAAATCAGATTGGTATTTATCGGCAAGTTTTCCTATTTTATCAAGACTCTTTGGATTGTTTTTAAGCCATCCTCCACCATCAATCGCCTTGTCGAGCAATTTTATTATTTCATCTATTCCATCTTTCATTGCACTGAGTTCCCCTGCAACTGTGGAAATTGCATTTGCGATATCTCGTTCACTCAAGTCATATTTGACCATAACACTGCTTGAATTTATTTTATTTATATTATTCTTTGAAAGCTTTTCAAGTTTATTTACGGTCACAAGATATTTATCATTGCCATCAGTCTTATCTTTTGTAAGATACTTTGCTTGATAATTAGCAACCTTGTTCATGAGTGTTGTGCGAGTACTTTCCCAATTAGGATATTTCAACTTAGGTTCAGGTGTAGGCGTTGGTGTTGGTTTAGGTGTAGGCGTTGGCGTAGCATTCGGATCGTCAGTTAGACTGGGATTGTTGCTTTCAATCGGTTCTGGTTCTGGTTCATCAACAATGCATTTTTCAATAGCAACTACCCTCTGATATGCTTGCAACATCGCCAATGCCTTATTTGCAACGCTGTTATGCTTGCTGCTATTACCCGAATTTACAGCAGAATTCAATCTTACCCATAACTGTATTTCATTTGCCTGATCAGGCGCTGTACCAGTTACAACATTTGCAATATCGTATCCTGCCTCATGATAATTTGATATTGCCGTTTCAAAATCCTCTATCGCTTTATTAAGCTTCACAAGCAAATCATCTATTCTTTCCTTTGTAATATGGTATTCGTACATACCATTTTCACCTTTTATTCGCTTTGTGTATACTTTATTCGATGTTTCATTGTAGTCACTCGAATATTGATAGAGATTGAGAGCATAATTTACACGGGTATATTGGGTTAAACCGCTTGTATTTGCAAGATAATATACATAAGCTTTATGTATTTCAAAATAAATATCTCGCATCTCATTCATTCGCTTTGCTCTATCCTGAAAGCCCTGATTCGTAAAACCATAACTTTTTGATTTACTATAATAATCGTAAACAGCACAATATGATTTATACGTATCCTTCATAAGTTCTTCTTCGGTTTTATAAAATGTCTGTTTTGACTCTACGAGTTCATTATTTTCCTCACTATCAACAATCGCCTCTGCTTCTTCTGTCATAGATCCATCATCGTTTTTGAATCTTGAAATCAAATCTCTCGTAATTTCAATAGGAGCTCTATATTTCATAAATTCAATAATTTGATCTTTTATAAGACCAGGATTAGATAAATCTGCGCCTTCAACCGGCTTTATTGTTACATCAGACACAACATCAGATTTTATAAGATCATATATTGCTTTATTTTCAGTCAAATGTGCATAGTAATCTGCAAGCAATACAATATCGTCATCAGGTATATCCTGTGACTTAATTGCTCGCAAAAAGAATTTTGCGGATTCATCATAAAATTCATCAATCGACTGGCATGATGCAACCATGCCATACCAATCATTGAGATCTGCATCATAATTTGTCATTAACGAATTCAATGCGAGGTCACTTGCTGAATTAGATAATCCTTTTGAAAGAAGTACTCTGCTTAAATCAATAAATACACTTGTAAAAAGAAGACATGGTACAAGTATAATTACAAGAAATACAGAAACTGCTCCGTGCGTTCTTTTATTCACTATTTCATACCTCCTTTTTATTATTTATGGAACCATTCTTTGGCTTTTTTTATGGCACTCATTATTTTTTCTTTTCCTGCATCTATTTTTTTATCAATTTCGAATTGCTGCATATAATCTTCTGCCATATCTATGTTTCTTATTACCTCAGTAGAGTCAGAAACCGGTACGTCTATCCTTGTGCTAACATTCATATAAATGTAATCTTTCGCTCCAAGAGGTTTTATGGGAATTTTAATCTTATAATCAAGATCGAGTGAGAACGTAGTATAAATAAAATGATAATTATATTTTGTTGTTATTATTACAGACTTAGGCTGCATCCCAGCAAAATAACCTGTTCCCATTTCATCTATTGATTTTTTGAGTTTTGAATATATCATTCCCTCAACACTATCGCCACCATTAGGATTGAAATACCTGTAAGGATATACATTAACGCCTCTAACAGATGGTATATTTCCATTTTCTACCGATTCAAGCGATGGGTCAGCACAGTATGCGGCAGCCTCAAGCGCAAGCGTATTGGCACTTGACTCAATCTTGCACATCTGCATATACGCATTACCTGCAAGTAGCATGATAAATATTACTAAGAACATTACCGGAAATACAATCGTTGCCTCAACAATAAGCATTCCGCTCTCATTTATTCCTTTTTTAAGCATGTTTTACCTCTTTAAATCTATATTTATCTACTAAAAGTAGTTATCTCCTGAATAGGGCACTTGCACACTGTGCAAGTGCAAATGGCTAACATTATTAATCACCACCACCACTACCAGTAACAGCATCAGTTGCAGTTCCTGTAATAGTTCCAAACAACGATTCAAGCAATTTTTCAATTTGTCCTCTGAAGAATACAGCCAACAAAACTGCAATACCGATAAGAACAACGATTGAAACGATGTTTACATCACCATTTTCCTTTGTGATGAATTTCTTTACCTTCTGCTTTGCGTTAAATGCATATATTTTTGCTATTTGCAACATAGTCAATTCCTCCTTTCTTATTTATTTATAAGCAATTATCATGCACCGAGATTAGCAAATATCGGTATGATAACCATTATCAAAATACCAACGAACATTATAAGGATAGGAATCAGCAGCTTACTTGCAGCCTTTTCGCCTTCTCTTCTTACCTTTTGTTTCTTCAACGCCCAGACTTCCTTGCTCTGTTGTTGAAGCATTAGTGTAAGCTCGCTGTTTCCTTTAACTATCCCCTGAACGATTGTTGAAGAAAACTTTTTGATTTCGGGAATAATACATCTTGTACCAAAGTTGAAAATAGCATCTATCTCTGCAACGCCGTTTTCCATTTCAACAACAGCAGTCTGCATTTCTTTATACAATGTTGTGTCACCTGTGAATGCAACTTCATTCCAAGCCTCACGCATTATCATTCCGGCATTTGTGAGAAGTGCAAGTTTTGATACTACATTCGAGAAATCTCTTAGCATTTCTTCTGAGCGCTTAAAAATTTTCTTTTCTGTTGCTGTACCAAAATAATAATAAGCAACACCTGCAAACATTACCATAATAAATGCGCCAGCAAGTCCTTCTGCAAGTCCGTACATAGGTACTGCAAGTGCAAGCAATAGCAGTGAAATAGTAATCTTTTGTGAGTACGCTACTCTCAGATAATATTCTGCGTATTTTTCGCCATACAAGACGCTTACTTCTTTTCTGAGTTTTCTATCAGCTTTTGATTTATACTGATAGTTTATCATATTCATAAACTTGTACCCAACAAAATATATTTCCTTCAAAGGGTACTCTTTTTCTTCAAGCGAGTCAAAAAGGCTTGCATCTTTAAGTCCTGTAAAAAACAAGAACAGGAAGAAAAGAATAATAACCAAACCTATTAGAAAAATAATAGCATCCGTCATTGTAAGTAACATAGTAGTATTTCCTCCGTCCGTCTTTTACATTTTTATATCAAGTACCATTTTGCCAATATAATATGCTGCAACAAACATGACAACACCAACTGTGGTCGCAATTAAACCTGCGGGTGTTACAAAGTTCTTTGCAAAATCCTCACTTATCATTTTAATCATACCTATAAGTGCAATCGGCATTACAAGCATTAGATTCTGTTCCATCTTGCTTGAAGTAACAACTGTTTCAATATCTTCGCTCATTTCCATCTTATCGCTAAGGATTTCATGAGTACTTCTTATTGTATCTTTTATATTACCGCCTTTTCGATAACATATTTTAAATACATTTGCAAAGCTTGCTATGTCCTCTATACCGCTTCTTTCGCCTAAGTCCATCAACGTATCTTCAACATCAATATTACTTGCATAGCCTGCAAGAATTATCTCAAGTTCCTTGAGAATATAAGCATCTTCGTCATATTGAACCTGCAAATCTGTGTAAACGGAGTTAAACGAATCCATTACGTTTTTTCCTGCACCCAAGGATGTATTGAACGCTTCAAGGAAATCTCTAAACTGTTCTTTAAGCTTTTTTTGCTGCTTATTAACTATTTGTTGAGTTCTAATTGGCAAAAATAATTTGCCTGCGATTATACCTACAGTACATGAAATTACAGTATTAAGTATTATCGTAATTGTCGTAGGTTCACCAAACTCATCAGCACCAATGCCACCATAAAAAAGATATCCTACTGCAGCACCAACTATGAATGCAAGAATAAAGTATAGTACCTTTTCTATAAAGCTCATATGATATACTTTGTAATTATATGTAACCATATTAGTTGCTGATCTATAATACTGTGGTTCAACTATCTTCGGTTCTTTCTTTTTAAATATACCCATTATATTTACCACCTCTTATATTACTGTTTTTATTCCTGAAAGTTTCAGTTTAAAATCATTTTTCATCGGGTTATCGGTTCGTTTTAACTTTCCTGATACTTTTTCAAGAGTACTTTTTTCATCTTCTTCAAATACATACAATGGATTAAGTATTATTTGTCCATTCTCGTATCCAAGCACTTCAGTTATTTCCATAGTCTTTCTTGATTTATCACGCAATCTTGAAAGATGAATTATAATATCAACTGCTGATGCAATCTGCTGCCTTATAGCCTCAAGAGGAAGCCCTGCAGAACCCTGCAAAACCATAGTTTCAAGTCTGCTCAACATATCCTGCGTTGAGTTTGCGTGACCAGTTGAAAGAGAACCATCATGACCAGTATTCATAGCCTGAAGCATATCAAGTGCCTCGCCTCCACGAACTTCACCGACTACAATTCTCTCAGGTCGCATACGAAGCGACGATTTAATTAAATCCCTTATAGTGATTTGACCTGCACCTGAAGCATTTGCATTTCTCGTTTCAAGGCTTACAAGGTTATCAACACCTGTTATCTGTAATTCTGCGGAGTCCTCAATAGTAATAACACGCTCATCTTTCGGTATGTAATTTGATAAAGCATTAAGAAATGTTGTTTTTCCTGAACCTGTACCACCGCTTATGAATATATTATACTTTGCTTTTACGAGAAGTTCGAGTTTGTCGGCAATTTCTCTTGTTATAGATCCATATGAAATCAATTTTTCAATTGTCATAGGTGTCTTTGAGAACTTACGTATTGTAAGAGTTGGTCCACAAAGAGCTATTGGAGGAAGTACCACGTTTACACGAGATCCATCAGGCAATCTCGTATCACAAATCGGATTTGCTTGATTTACTTCTCTTCCTGCAAGCCCAACAATTCTCTGAATAACGTCTTCAAGCTTTCTCTGACTCTCAAATCTCTTTTCAAGTTTAAACAATCTGCCACTTTGTTCGATAAAAATATTGTCAGGTCCATTTATCATTACTTCAGTTATTGTGTCATCACTTATTATAGAATCAAGCAGACCGAAGCCTCTTATAGAGCTATAAACTTGCTGTATGATAGAAATTCTCTGCTTTATCGGGCAATATACATTTCCAATCTGTCGTGCAACAATTTCATCTATTCTTTCTTCTAATTCTTCATCAGTTAATTTACTTAATGGAAGATTTTCAGTTACATATTTTTTTATCTCGGCAACAAATTCTTGTTCTTGTTCGAAATCCATCTACGCATCACCTTTCATCAAATATTTTGTCAAAATCGTTTATCTTACAAAGTTCGAAAACAACTTGTTGACTATTTGAATGTACATATACAGGTGCACCACCTATATTTTTTATACCAATATCGCCAATTGCCTTGCTGGTTTTATTGCTAAACTTGTTATAAATCAATGATATTCTGTTTGTAATTGGGCTATCGTTATTCTGTTCTATTGTATCAAGTGCTGTATACGCTCTAAATATTTTTGAATTTGACAATTCCGATCCATCACCTGTCCATATAATAGCGTGGGCAATCCTCCATACGCTTAACGAATCTTTATCAAGTGAGAAATCTGCATCTATAATCATATAATCATAATCACTTGAAATATTCAACTGATTAATAAGCGTAATTATATCGTCAGATCCCATTTCTAACATATCAAGTGCGATTTTGGGTTGTGAATAGAAATATACGCCATTTTGCGATTGCTTAACACAACTTTCCAGTTTTAGCGCAAGATTCGCCTTTTTACTTTTTACTGCAAAGATGACATCGCTCATATCAAAATTGCCTTCTCCATCAAATATGATATCTGTAGATCCATACTTTTCTATATTAACATATAATGTTTTATATCCTTGCTGTGCAAAATGAATAGCACACGCAGATGCCATCGAAGAGCTACCTGCTCCGCCACTTGGGGATGTAAACAATATTATTCTTGTACTATCGTCATCAAGCTTGACACCCGATATATTTTTTGTGTTTTCTGAATATATACTGACAATGTTCTTATATATAATATCCGCTTTCTGGAATTTACAAATTGCACGTTGATCATTAATCGTTTCCACGTCATTATCATCTACAAGATAAGCAAAACCACATCTTCTCGGAATATCTTTTACATCGATTGTATATAAATCGTTTACCAAGAAAACATCGATTTTTGCAGACTCTAATGTTTCCATTGCAACGTTTTTATCTGTAAATGAATAAATCTCAAACTTGTCAGCGTACTTGGTTGTAAATACATGTACGATTCTTTCAAGATAATTTTGATCTTTTTCCAATATAGCAAGCCTAATTTTCATATTTTTACCTCGCATTATATTACATTTTGTTTATTGTCATGGTGCTAAATCATTTATGCATTTCATTATTGAGATCACATTATATGTCTGTTTTAAGTTTATTGCTCATTTGTAAAATTGAAATGTATTTGTTATTTTAAGTTATCAATATGACATGATCCCTTTACTGTTATATTTTATCATATCAACATATATTATGTCAATTCAAAATATTATTTTTTATTAAATTATGCCATTTTAATTTCATAATTTAAAATAAGCTCCATCGAACAGACGGAGCTAACATAGTTTTAATTAATATATTATATTTTACTACATTATGATTTTACTTTAAAATATCCAATGTTATTATCAGAAAACATTAACTCATATTTTTCCATATGGCTCATAAGGTATGCATATAATGGCCTTGTTTTTAACGTCAAAATATAATCAAAGTTATATTTTAATATCAATTCATCTGCATTAAAATAGTCATTGTCATCGTAGTTTGTTATTTTTTGCATCATTGCTAAACTAATCCCATCTTCCATAATGTGTTCTTGTGCAAATAAATCAGCTCTTGCATCAAAAAATACTGGTAAATCATTATATATTAATGCTTCGCCCAAATTATAGTCATTATATATTCTTTGCGGAGAATATTTTTTTATAGCATTAATAGCATTTTCATTCATAACTACCGAAATAAATTCATTATTCTTATATGTATCAGCAAAATTAAATACACTCATTACATTAATAGATATTAGTAAAGCAATTAGTGCATATACGCATATCTTTTCAAAGTTTTTTTTCATTTCTTTTACTTTAATCTCTGGTATATATTTAAAAGCATAAAAGCTTGCTGCAATGTACCATAAAATTATAAACCTAACACTTCGCAAAAAAAGGAATAAAAACGCTGCCATTATTGCAATATCAATAAGTTTAACATTCTTTTTACTTGCTATCATACCAATTGAAAACAAACCTATAGGTAAATAATATGCTACTAATTGACCAATATTTTTTGCATCCGGCGCTTGCCATTCACTAATTACATTCATACTTATTTTATCCGATAAGTTTTGATATGGATAAATAAAAACTTTCATACCAATGGGATTAACCAGTATCGCAATCATCGTAAGTACTGTAACTATAGTTAATTGTTTGAGCATTTTTTTATTTAACCTTTTAGTTTCTATTCTTCCAAAATTAAAATTCAAACAACCTACGATTAAAAAAATAATGCATAATATATATGCCATATTTGATGAGCCTCCGTGCAGGTTACTCCAAAGTACTGCTAATAAGGGAATGATAAAAATAAATCTACTTTTTCCATCTTCTAAAAAAGAATATAGAATTTTTAGTTCAAAGAAAATAAAGAAATAACTAAATATTTGTGGTCTTCCATAAAAAAATGTACATATAATTAATGCAAATATAGCAATGAAAATCATACTAAAAAGCACATTATTATAAAAATATTTTTTTATGACATCAACTATTAAAAGCAGCATTATTATAGCAGTTATTAAGCAAAAAAACAAAATGCCTAATTCACCTGATATACTGAATATTAGATAAAAAACTACATCTGACAGCCATTCATGAGCAGTCCACGATATATTCTTTTGCATTCCATACCAAGAAAATATATCCGTTGTTGGAATTGTATTGTTTTCAACAATATATTCTCCAACTTTTATGTGCCACCAAAAATCGTTTCCTATAATTCCATCTGAAAAGCAGAAAAAATAATCGTAATAGCAATAAGAATTATTAACATTTGGAGTATATACTCCGTTTTAGTTTTTTTCGTAAACATTGAAGTCACCTACCTCATCAATTTTTATATAATTTTCTTTAATATAACTAATTAATTCTAAATGTGATTGAAAGCCGTATTCCATTTCATCCTTTTTTACTAAGTATATTGCTTCGTTCTGTGAAAGTAGTTCTTCTACACTTTTTGTTCCAATGTTGCCAACCAATAGCATATCAAAATCTTTTGTATACCTATTCAGCGGAATCATATATATTGCCGCACTTTTATCTGCGATAATTACTTTTTTATTTTCTTTTTCTTTTTTTGTTATGAAGTTATTTATAATATGTATATCTTTTTCTAAATCTTCGTGAATCAATAGCATCTCATAATTATTAAGATTACTTAGTAGATATTTCTGATTCGAAATGATGTCATAATTATAGCTTATTTGTAGAAGTAATAGAATTACTGGCAAAACTACTACCCAATTATTTTTCTTTTGCTCATTATTTTTATGATTCAATGCATATAGGTAAACATATGGAACAACTGATGCCAACAAATGTTCAGCATCACAAATTGGATATATAACTGTAGTTCCCGCCAAACATATTATCAAGGTAAAAATCAATATATGGTTTTCATTTTTTAGTTTTCTTTTTTTAATGTTTATAATTGAAATAATTATTACATAAATTTCAAATAAGATGAGCAATAATATCCAAGGATTGGAATTAACGCATTCTACTATACTTATTCTATTTTCAAAAGTCGTTATCCCGATAATTGCATAATCAACAAAGCTTTCTTTATCACCGTTTAAACTGATAAATAAATAATATAATGCAAATGGAACAATAGATGTAATACTTTGGATTATTGCTTCTTTATATTTTTTTAAAATAGTCACATTTATCATAGAACATAATAATCCACTACTTACCAATATAAATCCTGTGCTTTGCTTGA
>CADBRR010000147.1 GCA_902797145.1 uncultured Eubacteriales bacterium
TATCGTATCACAATTACTCGATGCAATAGGTCATGCGCATGGCAAAGGCATTATTCATAGAGATATAAAACCACAGAATATCCTTATAACAAAAAAAGGTAAAGTTAAGCTTACCGACTTTGGAATCGCAACGGAAATTGCCGATTCTACAAAGACGTATATGAAGGATGTAATGGGGACTGTATATTATATTTCGCCTGAAAGAATAAAAGGCGAAAGTGCATCTTTTGAAAGCGATATATATTCTATTGGAATTGTTTTATACGAAATGTTGCTTGGAACAGTTCCTTTTAAAGGCGACCTTAATATTTCAATAGCTTATCAGCACATGATGGCTGAGATGAAGCAGCCTATAGAAATAGACCCTGATATTCCTAAAGCGTTGAATGATATTATTCTCAAAGCAACAGCAAAAGAACCTGCTGCGAGGTATTCAAGTGCAAGCAAGATGAAAAGTGATATATCAAGAGCAATGCGTGAACCAGATGGCAAATTTGTACTTGATACACTAATTAAGGATGTAAATAAACAACGCAATAAAAATTCAAAATTGCTCAAAACAATTGCTATTTCAACAATCTCACTTGTTATTGTATTCTCTTTGATTTTTGTAATTGGTCACGAGATAATGTCGATAATGGATAGTGGAAGTGAATCGGGATATGTGCCTAAACTCGTTGGCAAGACGATAGAAGAAGCAAAAGAATATGCGAGTATTCGAGGCTTTGAAATAGAGATACAATCTTATTCTGCAAGCAGCGAATATGATGATGGTCAAATAATATCGCAGAATCCTGATGCAGGTTCAAAAAGTGGGGATAGGACAGTTATAAAAGTAGTAGTGTGCGACAATTCTGAAACAGTATCAACACTTGTTCCAAACATAATTGGAATGAATTTGCTTGATGCGCAAAATGAATTGTATGGTCACGGACTAAGAATCGGTGATATAGAATATGAATATAATTCTACAGTAGAAGAAGGAGCAATATTTGAACAGAAACCTTATGAAGATACATCGGTTTTGAAGGGCGACTCTGTCGATATATGGATAAATGGAGATGGTACAAATGGTTCTGTTATGCCATCAGTAACGGGATTGTTACTTGATGAAGCGTGTGAATTGCTATATGAAGTCGGGATCGACAAGATAATTGTATCATATCAAGCTCCAAAGGATGAATTAGAATCAATGAAAGCAGAAGACTCTGTTTTATCGCAACAGCCTTTTGCTTACGAGTATTTAGTAGGTGATAAAACAGCAAAACTAATAGCAAAAAAATCTGAAGAAGCTAAGTATTCTGCGGATGTAGTACTTGATGTTGATATTGAAGATAATGATACTTCAATTATGGTTACAATGATTTCGAATAAGGGTTATGAGATAATTTTATATGAAGGGGTAATGCAAAAGGGCGATAAACAAACTATTTCATATACTACATTTTCGTGGGAAGAAGGAGAAAGAGATTGCGTTGTTTATATTAATGATAAAGTAATAAAACAAAGCAAATTTAACTTTACATATAGGAGCAACGACAGCAGATGAAAGGTACAATATTAAAAGGTGTCGGAAGTTTCTATTCAGTACTTTCTGATGATAACAAAGAATTTATATGTAAAGCAAGAGGTAAGTTCAGAAAAGATAAGCTTGTACCTATTCCGGGTGATAAAGTTGAATTTGATGTAAATGAAGACAAGAGTGGCTATATTTTATCTATTTATGAGAGAAAAAATTTTCTTATAAGACCTGCTGCTGCCAACATTGATAATTTAATTATAGTTTGTTCTGCTTCAGTACCTGAACCGGATTTCTTATTGATTGATAAACTGCTCATAAGATGTGAGATTTCAGGAATTACGCCTATTATAGTTATCAATAAATGCGATTTAAAAAATAAAAAAATTTATGATAGTTTATATAATGATTATTTGCCTTGCGGATATAAGATAATTGAAGTATCAGCAGTTACTGAATATGGTATTAGTGAATTGAAAGATTCTGTTATTGGCAAGATTTCCTGTCTTGCAGGGCAATCAGCTGTTGGAAAATCATCTATTATGAATGCCATTATGCCTGGACTAGAACTTGAAGTTGGTAACCTTTCAAGAAAAACTGATAGAGGTAAACATACGACAAGGCACGCTGAACTATGGCGAATGGAAGGTGGCGGAGGTATATTTGATACACCGGGATTTAGCCTACTTGAAACTGATGAACTTGAACCAGAAAAGCTTTCATTGTTGTATCCTGAAATGAAATCAGGAATTGGCAAATGTAGATTTGCGGGTTGCTTGCATATTTCAGAGCCGGACTGTGAAGTAAAAAGAATAATTAGTGCTGGCAAAATGTCCGATAATAGGTATGAACGATATAAAACAATAATTAATGAATTAAAAGAAATGAGGAAACATAAATATGACTAAAATAATTAAAGTAGCACCATCAATATTATCTGCAGATTTTGCAGATATGGGAAAAGCAGTAGAGAATGCAGAAAAATGGGGAGCAGATTATATACATTTTGATGTTATGGATGGAAATTTTGTACCTAATATTACATTTGGTCCTGATATGTGCAAGGCAATAAAAAAACATACAAGCCTTCCAATAGATGTTCACCTTATGGTAGAAAATCCATCATCATATATTGATAAGTTTAAAGATTCTGGTGCTGACATTATTACTTTCCATATAGAAGCAGATAGACACGCACACAGAACAATTCAATTAATAAAGAATAACGGATTGAAGGCTGGTGTAGTTTTAAATCCTGCAACGCCCGTATGTATGGTAGAAGAACTTATTGATTGTTGCGATATGATTCTCGTTATGAGTGTGAACCCCGGTGCCGGTGGACAAAAATTCATAGAAAATTCAATAGAAAAAATACGAAAAATAAGAGAATTGGCAAATAAAAAGAATCCTGACCTTGATATAGAAGTTGATGGCGGTATAAATGGAGATAATGCAAAACTCTGTATAGAAGCAGGAGCAAATATACTCGTAGCAGGAAGTAGTGTGTTTAAATCAATAAATCCTGCTGATACGATAATGAGAATTAGGGGAAATTAAAAACAACTTAGGGGGATGTTTTATGGAAATGACATATTCATTTGAAAATAATTTTTTAAGAGAATATATTGAAAATCTTGAAGAAAATACACTTTCAAAATATGCAATGCTTTCTAAAAATACAATGGGCAGACAATTCCCAATTAAAAAATGTGAGATTCGTACTGAGTTTGTAAGAGATAGAGATAGGATAATTCATTGTAAATCGTTCAGAAGAATGAAACATAAGACGCAAGTTTTTCTATCACCCGTAGGCGATCATTATAGGACAAGACTTACGCATACCCTTGAAGTAAGTCAAATAGCGAGAACAATTTCAAGGGCGCTTAGGTTAAATGAAGATCTTACCGAAGCTATTGCTTTAGGACACGATTTAGGGCACACTCCATTTGGGCATATTGGCGAAGATGTTCTGAATGAGCTTGTTCCTGGTGGGTTTGAACATAATAAACAAAGCCTTAGAATAGTTGAAAAGCTTGAAAATGGAACAGGTTTAAATCTTACATTTGAAGTTCGTGATGGAATAGTAAATCATAAAAAAAACTGTACGCCGATTACACTTGAAGGGTTTGTTGTAAGTCTTTCGGATAGAATAGCATATATAAATCATGATATTGATGATGCAATAAGGGCAGGAGTTCTTGATGAAAAAAATCTTCCCGAACAAACCACAAGAGTTCTTGGAAAAACTCATGGGCAAAGAATAGATAGAATGATTAAGGATATTATTGAAACAAGCTATGATAAACCATTTGTAAAAATGTCAGATGAAATTGGCATGGAATTTGATAATTTAAGAAACTTTATGTTCAGTAATGTATATCTCAACAAAGAAGCGAAAAGAGAAGAGGGCAAAGCTGTTGAAGTTGTTAAAATGTTATATAAACATTATATGAGGAATATCAGCAAATTACCAAGTGAATTTTTGAAAAATGTTGAAGAAGACGGAGAAGAAAGGGTAGTAGCAGATTATATTGCATGCATGAGTGATAGATATGCAATAACAGATTTTACCAATATTTTTGTACCAAAAGAGTGGGCATAATGAATATATGAAGCACATAATCGAAATGAATTGCCGATTATGTGCTTTAAAATATAAAAAATAAAGTTTTTTGTCGGAGTTAATATATTTTTGCAGGATTTTTTTTATTTTATCAGAAATAATAATTGAGTAAGAATAAGGTAGGTGTTAAAATGGCTGCATTTCCTGATGCGTGGATTACTGAATTGCTTTCAAAAAATGATATAGTATCAGTTATAGCTGATTATACACCACTTACTCAGAAAGGGCATAAGTTATGGGGGTTGTGTCCATTCCATAACGAAAAGACCCCTTCTTTTTCGGTATCTGAGGACAAACAGTTATATTATTGTTTTGGTTGCCATGCAGGCGGTACTGTTGTTCAGTTTATTATGGATGTTGAAAAGTTAAGCTATATTGATGCTATACGATTTCTTGCAGCACGTGTTGGTATGGAATTACCTGAATCCGTTAATGATGAAGATATTAAAAAAAGGCGTGAGCGTAGGGATAGGCTTCAAAATCTATGTAAAGATGTAGCAAAGTTTTATCATGAATACCTAATAGGTGATAATGGCATAAATGCACGAAACTATCTTGCAAAGCGAAAGCTTGATGGAAAAACTATTACAAGATTCGGATTGGGACTTGCTCCAGAAGGATGGACAACTGTTCGTGATTATATGATAGGATTAGGATATAGTGAAAAAGAACTTGTTGAAGCAGGTGTTTGCCAAATTAGTACGAAGAATAATCGGTGCTATGATGCTTATAGAGGAAGGATTATATTTCCTATTATCTCGACCAATGGAAAAGTTATTGCTTTCGGTGCAAGAACTATGGGGGATGACAAGCCTAAATATATAAATACAGGCGATACGCCTATATTCAATAAGCGAAATAACCTTTACGGAATGAATTTAATTGCAAAAAACAAGCCATCAGATATTATAATTGTAGAGGGATATATGGATGTTATAAGCCTGAATAAATCAGGAATAACAAATGCAGTTGCATCATTAGGAACGGCTCTGACAGAAAGTCAGGCACGATTGATAAAAAGATTTACAAAAGATGTTTTTATCTCTTATGATGGTGATAACGCTGGGCAAAATGCAATTATGCGTGGACTTGATATTCTTGCTAAAGAAGGTTTGAATATAAAAGTAATAGTATTTCCCGATAATCTCGATCCCGATGATTATGTTAAGAAATATGGAAAAGATGCGTTTGAAACGTTAAAAGATTCTTCTATATCACTAAATGAGTTCAAGCTGAACTTTATAGCCAAAAGCTTTGATTTATCAAAGGAAGATGATAGAATTAACTTTGCAAGGCAGGCTTGTAATTTCATATTAAAAATGGAACCTGTTGAGCGTGACAAATTTTATCGAATTGTTGCAAGAATGACAGGAATAGATATTGAAAGCCTAAAAGAACAGAAATATGTTATAACAGACAATGACGTTATTTCTAATGGCAGAAATAGATCAAGAGTAATAAAAAGACAGAGAAAAAAATGTAACAATGCAGAAAGGATTGCGTTAGAACAAAAGCTTCTGGCTTGTATGCTTACTGAAAAAGAAAAGGCATTTGAAATAATGCAGTTAATAGATAGTGGCACTTTTTCTGTGCCTGAATTTGAAAAGTTTGTTTATGATATATTAACTTCATATATTGATAATGACAAACTAAATGTAAGCTTAATGTTGTCATCACTTGATAGTAGCGATGCTGAGAGTATCATGCGAGTTCTGAATGACGATACGGACATTCTTGAACCAGTAGATACAGCAAAAGATTGCATTGATGGAATTAAGAGAATAGATTTGCGAGAGCAATTAACGCAAATTTCTCTTGAAGCAGATAGAAGTGATATCTCTGATGATTTAAGAAAGATGCTTCTGACTAAACAATCCGAGATAATTAAAAAGTTGAATAAACTTAACAAGAATAAAGATACTATAATGTAAGGAGTCGATGAAAGTGGATATTAAAAACGAAAAGTATAATGAAATTGCAAAGCTTATTGAAACCGGAAAAGCTAAAGGTGTTTTGACAAGTAAGGAGATAATGGATGCCCTTGATGGCATTGAATTAACGGCTGAACAGATGGAAGCTGTATATGATAGCATCGATGAACTTAATATTAGTGTTATAGAGGATAATGAAGATGAAATAATCGACTTAAATAAGGAATTTGATGATATTGAAACTGAAATAAATGAAAAAAATGGTGCAAACATCGAAGATCCTGTAAGAATGTATCTTAAAGAGATAGGAAAAATTCCATTGTTATCGCCGAGTGAAGAAATAGAAATAGCAAAGAAAATGGCTGAAGGCGATAGTGAAGCAAAAAAGCAATTGTCAGAGGCAAACCTTAGACTTGTTGTTTCAATTGCAAAACGTTACACAAGCAGAGGTTTAGTTTTCCTTGATTTAATTCAGGAAGGAAATCTTGGACTTATAAAGGCTGTAGAAAAATTCGATTATCGTAAGGGCTATAAATTCTCTACTTATGCGACATGGTGGATAAGGCAAGCAATTACACGTGCAATAGCCGACCAAGCAAGGACTATAAGAATACCTGTACATATGGTAGAAACAATTAATAAGTTGACAAGAGTTCAGAGAGAACTTTTACAGACACTCGGTCGTGAACCTCACGTTGACGAAATAGCTGAAAAAATGGGTATGAGTGAGGACAAGGTAAGAGATATTATGAAAATTTCTCAGGAACCTGTTTCTCTTGAAACTCCGATTGGCGAAGAAGAAGATAGTCATCTTGGAGATTTTATCCCGGATGATGATGCTCCAGCACCTGCTGAGGTTGCAGCATTTACGCTCCTCAAAGAACAACTCGTTGAAGTGCTTGATACTCTTACACCACGGGAGAAGAAAGTCCTTAAACTCAGGTTTGGACTTGATGATGGTAAAGCAAGAACTCTTGAAGAGGTTGGCAGAGAATTTAATGTGACTCGTGAGAGGATAAGACAAATCGAAGCTAAAGCTTTAAGAAAGCTTCGTCATCCGAGCAGAAGCAAAAAACTCAAGGATTTCCTCGAATAAGCGATAAAAGAACCGATTCGGCTTCCCGAATCGGTTTAATTTTACTTGAATTATTTAATCTTTAAAGCATGGATACCATTTACTCTTGTTCCGATAATAAGTATATCGTTGAAAACGGCAGGAGAAGCTTCGATATTACTATCAAGCTGAATGCTGTTATCATAAAGCTCGCCTGAAAGTGCATCTAAAAGATAAACTATTCCATTATGATCTCCAATAATTAAGTATCCGTAACCTGTTGAGTCGTAAACAATGACAGGTGAACTCCATGCATATCCTTTTAAATCATATGACCAACGAATATTACCTGTATCCTTTTCTATAGCAATTACTTTACCCCAGTTGCCATTTCCATAGCTTGCAACAGATGTAAATACAAGATCTTTAACATTGTTTTTACCAATTACAGCACTTGACATTACACCGCCTGTAACGTTCTTTGTTGTGTATACATCAAAGTCAAGTTGCCATACTTTCTCGCCTGTAATAGCATCAATTTTGAAGAAACCAACTTTACCTTTACCAACGTTTGCATCGCTTGTAGCGGTCTTAGTTGAGTCAAGAGTAGAGCCTACATAGAGATATGCAGTCTTGTTTTCAGGTGATTCTTCAAACGCAGCAGTAGCATTTGTATCATCCCATGTATCGCAGACCCATTTAATTTTCATTGTGTTAATATCAATACATTGCATAAGTCCCGCATTTTCTGTGCAGTATATATAATTTCTCCAACCAACAGCACTACCTTCGTAACCAACAGCGAACTTTGACTTAGTTCTTGTTGCTGAATAACGATATTTAACAGGTGTATCGGGATTCATTGTCAATGTACCATTTTCCTCATCATACTGAGTATTAAGTTTAACTCTATATATAATACCGTTTTCAGCTGGGTAAATAAGAGTATCGGTCTTACCGTCAATCAATGGTGCGCTGTCATATGCGTGCCATTTCCTCAAAGCAAAAGAGTCGGTCTTCTTACCAAATGTAAAGATTGTTTTGCAGTCAATCAGGCTAATTGCTCTTGCTTGTGATTCACGTCCTTCTTTATTATAATGATCGCCTGAACCAAGATAGAGAATAGGATAACCACGAGGATCGAGTGAACCAGCACCTTTGAATGGAATGTTCAACTTCAACGTTTCTCTTGTCAGTTCACCAGTTTCAAGGTCCATAAAGTATATGCATCCATCCATTGAAGCATATATTACTTCAACAAGACCTTCTTTTGATTTAGCAGAATCAAACATATTCATATGTTCTTTTGCTTTTTGCGACCATTGAACAAGTATTGGCTGACCTGTCCAACCATTGCCTGTCCATGAGCCTTTATTATTTCCACCTTCGCCTTTAGTTATGCTACCAGTTTCTTTTTTCCATATGTCTTCAAGTTTCTTTTGTGTTACCTGAACAGTACCATAAGCAGGGTTTTGACGATAGTTATCTCCTCTGAAAGTTGTAACACCAACAACATTAGAGTATTCATTAGGTCTTCCAAAGAAAATAGAGTCCTCAGCTTGATAGCTTTCTACAGTTTTTCCATTAACCTGAATCGCTGTTTTGAAAGCGAATTTTGAGGGCTGTGACTCATCTGCTGCTTCAGGATCCGGATAATCAACTTTAATTTCTTCTGTTTGAGCTGGATTAACAGGTTCATCGCTATTAACAGGCTCATCACCTGTAATTTCAGGTGTGTTAGAAATCGTAGGCTCATCACTTATAGAAGGGGTGGGGGAAAGAAGAGGACTCTTGGGCTTTGAATCATTCTTTGCCGATATAATAAATGCAATAAGAAGTATAATTGCGCTTATGAATAAAGCCATCAAAACATAAAATCGTGGTGCAAATTTATATCGACGTCTTCTTTTTCTTTTAACTCGTCTTTGCATTAAAATAATACCTTTCAATTATATTAGTTTTAGTTAATTTTGTAGTATTTAAGGGCGGCCAAAGGTCGCCCTCTTGATATTTTATAAGTAATAAATTATATACCCATTTCTTCCTTAACTTCCTTGAAGCACTTAACAGCAAAGTCGAGGTCTTCCTTTGAATGACCTGCTGAAACCTGTGTACGTATACGTGCCTTGCCCTGAGGAACAACAGGATAACAGAAACCAACTACATATACGCCCTTTTCGAGCATACGAGCTGCAAATTCCTGAGCTGTAGGTGCATCATAGAGCATTACAGGAACGATAGGATGAGTTCCTTCAGGAACGTCAAAACCAAGCTTGCCAAGTTCCTTGCGGAAATAAGCTGTGTTTTCATGAACCTTATCACGAAGAGCTGTTGACTCTGTAAGCATATCAAATACTTTGATTGAAGCAGCACAAATTGCTGGAGCAAGAGTATTTGAGAAGAGGTAAGGACGTGAGTTCTGACGGAGCAAGTCAACGATTTCTTGTCTTGCTGCTGTGTATCCGCCTGAAGCACCGCCAAGAGCCTTACCAAGTGTACCTGTGATAATATCAACACGACCCATTACATCACAATATTCAGGCGTTCCACGACCATGCTCGCCCATAAATCCAACTGCGTGACTATCGTCAACCATAACGAGTGCGCCATATTCGTCAGCGAGGTCACAAATGCCTTTAAGGTTTGCAATGAAACCATCCATTGAGAATACACCATCTGTAGCGATGAGCTTTATACGGCAATCTTTAGCTTCTTCAAGCTTTGCACGCAAGTCTTCCATATTATTGTTCTTATAACGCAAACGTTTTGCCTTACAAAGACGTACGCCATCAATGATACTTGCATGGTTGAGTTCATCTGAAATAACTGCATCTTCTGCTGAAAGGAGAGTTTCAAAAAGTCCGCCATTTGCATCAAAGCATGATGTATAGAGGATTGCATCATCTGTACCAACGAAGTCAGCAATCTTTCTTTCAAGCTTCTTATGAATTTCCTGTGTACCGCAGATAAAACGAACTGATGAAAGACCGAATCCCCATTCATCATAGCTTGCCTTAGCAGCTTCGATAATCTCAGGATTATTTGACAACCCGAGGTAATTATTTGCACACATATTGAGAACGCCATGTGTCTTTGTTGTATCGATACGAGCCTTCTGAGGAGTTGTTATAATTCTTTCATCCTTGTATGTGCCAGCATTTCTTGCTGCATCGAGCTTTTCTCTGAAAATTTCCAATCCTTTTGACATAAAATCCTCCTTATTTTGTCCAATCAAGAATAACTTTACCTGATTTGCCGCTGTTCATTGCTTCAAATCCTTTTTCAAAATCACGGTAATTGAAATGGTGTGTTATAACAGGGGTGAGATCAAGACCAGCTTCAATCATAGCGCCCATCTTATACCATGTTTCAAACATCTTTCTACCATAAATTCCTTTTACAGTAAGACCCTTGAAGATAATATCGTTCCAATCAATAACTGTTCCAGGACCCTGGATACCGAGAAGTGCAACGTTACCACCATTTCTCATTGAACCAAGAAGCTGTTTGAGTGCGCTTCCGTTACCTGACATTTCAAGACCTACATCGAAACCTTCCTTGATGCCTTGTTCTTTCATTACATCTTCAAGTTTCTGATTTGTAAGGTTTACTGTTGCAGTAGCGTTAAGCTTTCTTGCAAGTTCAAGTCTGTAATCGTTTACATCTGTAACAACTACTCGTCTTGCGCCGTTATGACGGCAGATAGCAGCAGCCATAACGCCAATAGGACCAGCGCCTGTAATAAGTACATCTTCGCCTGTTACATCAAACATAAGAGCCGTATGTGTAGCATTACCGTAAGCATCGAAGAATGAAATAATATCTTCTGAAATTTCATGGCTTACAGGAACTACATTGCTTGCAGGAATACAAATATATTCAGCAAATGCGCCATCACGATTAACGCCAACGCCCTTTGTGTGTGCACACCACTGACCGTTACCTGAACGGCAGTTACGGCAATGACCACAAACTATGTGACCTTCACCTGATACCAAGTCGCCAACTTTGTAACCAGTTACGCCTTCGCCAAGCTCAGCGATTTCACCAACATATTCATGACCGATAACTGTGGGAGGAACAACGTTCTTCTGGCTCCACGGATCCCAATTATAGATATGTACATCAGTGCCACAAATTGCTGTTTTGTGAATTTTAATAAGAACTTCGCCCATTTTAGGTTCGGGAACGGGAACCTGCATAAGAGTAAGTCCTTTTGCTGCCTCTGTCTTAACGAGTGCGTCCATCATTTTCTGTTGCATATTAAATGCCCCCTAAAAATCAAATTTTATCATATACATTATAACTCTATATTTGTAAATTGCCAACAAATTTTACAAAAAAAATGTGCAAAGAATGAATTTTTTAAGTGATGAAAATATGACAATATATTATTTGATTATTTTTTTGTGTTCTGTAAACAATATAAATATCGTTATAGGAGGTTAAAAAATGGTCTTTTTAAATAAAATTAACAAGCTTTTAAAATTCGATGTTCCTTATTCAGAATTTGAATTGATTGAAACGGAATCCGGCGAACCAAATATAATTGAGCGACAGCAGAATTACAGGAAAAACTATGAACACAATAATTCGTTTTTAAGCAATAAAATTGAAAATAATCTCGAACGAATTAGGATTGATTTTAGAGCGGATATAAACAAAGATCTAATAATAAGAAAAATTAAATTTGAGAATTTTATTGATTGTGCGGTAGTTTCAATGACAGGAATGTCTGATAGCAAAATAATAAGTGATTTTATAATAAAGCCAATGCTTGAATATAACAAAAAAACAATTGATATTGCAAATATAACTGATATATTATTATATGAAGTTGTTGCAATAAATGAATCAGAAAAAGAAAAAAGCATTTCATCAATAAAAGATGCAATATCAGACGGAAAATGTGTTGTAATAATTGATGGTTCGGATACAGCATTAATATTTGAAACACGTGGTTATGAGCATAGAAGTGTTGGTAAACCGGATAATGAAAAAACGATAAAAGGATCACAGGAAGCATTTGTAGAAAGCCTTCGCACAAATATAACTCTTATAAGGCGAATTGTAAGAACAAACGATTTAATATGTGAATTTAGACCGACAGGTGGAGAAAA
>CADBRR010000148.1 GCA_902797145.1 uncultured Eubacteriales bacterium
CTATTGCATTTTTTATTATGGAATGGTATAATATATATACTAATTGGGGTATGTGTTTTCGGATGCATACTTGAGAAGTCGGAGAAATTCGGCTTCTTTTTTATTTATTAATTTTAAATTAATCAATTATGTGTTATAATATAAAAAACGGAGGTGTTAGTATGCCATATTATTACGGTGGAGATTATACGCTAATATTTTTGCTTATCGGCGTTACAATTCTCGGAATTTTTGCTCAGATGAATGTTAAAAACACATTCAATAAATATTCGAGAATGCGTTCTATGCGTGGCACTCGTGCGGTCGATGTTGCGCAGAGCCTTTTGAATGCAAATATGAGTAGCGTTTCTATTGTTCCTGTTTCAGGTTCGTTGACAGACCATTATAATCCAAGGCAGAATACTGTTGGACTTTCTCAGTCCGTTTACAATGAATCATCAGTTGCAGCTATCGCTGTTGCTGCCCATGAAATAGGTCATGTTATGCAGTACCAGAACGGATATAATCCGATAAAAATCAGAAATTCTATACTTCCTGTTGCAAGGCTTGGCTCGTTCATTTCGCCATATATCGTTCTTGCAGGCGTATTTATGGGAAGCTATAATCTTGCTATTGTGGGCGTTGTTCTTTTCGCCGCTGTACTCGTGTTCCAGCTCTTTACACTCAATGTTGAGTTCGATGCTTCAAGGCGTGCGCTTGAAATGCTGACTTCAGGCGGTTATCTCGTATCAAGCGAGGAAGAAAGGGCTGCGAAAAAAGTTCTTCGTGCGGCTGCGTTCACTTATGTTGTTTCAACGCTTGCAACGCTCGTTTCACTTTTAAGGCTTCTTGCTATAGCTTCTTCAAGCAGGAACAGACGATAAGTTCAAAAAATCTTAAATATGAATTTTGCAGGATTAGACACACTTTTTCATACCAAAAGTGTGTTTATTTTTGCATTTTACCTACATAACGCACAGCATCTTGAACTGCTTCAAACTGACTTTCTTTTGTCGGAAGTATTATTTCACCACGATTTGCGGATATAATTATTGCTTCTGCTTGGAGCTTACCGTTTGATGTTATGTTCCTGCCGACAAGCGTACGTGCCGCTTTGCAATCGCCTTCTATGAGGCGATTTATTTCAAATGCGCTTTTAATATCATCATCAGGACTTATAATTCCGACTTGTTTATTATGAGGGCAAACGCTCTGGCAGACCTCACAGCCTATGAAATGGCTGAGCTTTTCCTTTATAAAATCGGGGTGCATTGCCGTTTCCATATGATAACGCATACATTTATGGACATCTAATGCGTCGCTTATTGCGCCCATAGGGCAGGCTTTTACGCATATTGAACACGAACCGCACTCATACCCTGCTTCATTATATTCTTCAGGTTCGAGAAAATCGTTCGTTATCGTGTAAAGAATTATTCTTGTTCCGTATTGCTCGATATTTAGCAACCCGTTCCTTGACGGTGAGCCAATGTTATTTTTTAGGCATAATGCCCTTGCAGGAATATGCGCAAGCTCCGCCTTGCCAAATTGTGATATTTTCTTTATAAATTCGTTTGCAAGATGATATGATTTATTTGAATTAATATAGTAGGAAAGAATTGGTTCATAAATCGCATACGGCTTGTACGGATAAACGAGTATTATTACCGATTTTGCATAAGGGTAGCCGCTCTTTATATCGCTTATAAGCGTATCACGAAATTCCCCGGCTTTTGAGTACCACAAATCAAGCGTATCAGTTTTTACAACATACATACGCTTAAAACCGAGTTCCTGTGCAATTTTTCTTACCTGCATATTATCCATAATTTGATTTTACAACGAAACGAATGTTTTTACAAGAGAAATTTGTGTTGATAGGAAAAAGCCGAGAAATACTGTTATTTTGGAAATAATTATTGACATATGGGAACAATAAGTATAAAATAAACATATATGCTATGATGGAATGAGTAGGTATAAAGCGTTTCCAGAGAGTCTGTGCTTGGTGTGAACAGATAGCGTGATATATCGAATATGGTTTCTGAGCGACTCGGTGCGAACGACTTTTTTGTCCTTAGTTCCGGGCGGGAATGCCCGTTACAGCTCAATGAGGAAGTCTGTTTTCAGGCTTTGAACAAGGGTGGTACAGCGATAATTCGCCCCTATGCGCTTATTAAGTTGCATGGGGGATTTTTATTTATAAAAAACTTCGGAGGTTTACAAATTATGGAAAAGAAACCGTTTTACATTACAACGCCTATATATTATCCGAGCGATAAGCTTCATATAGGCCATTCATACACGACAGTTGCGGCAGATGCCATTGCACGTTATAAGAGAATGAAGGGATATGATGTATATTTCCTTACAGGTTCTGATGAGCATGGTCAGAAAATTGAGCGCAAGGCAAAGGAAAGAGGGATTACTCCCAAACAGTATGTTGACGAGATAGTTGCATCGTTCCAGTCGCTTTGGCGTTTAATGGACATTTCAAACGATGGATTTGTTCGTACAACTGATGATTATCATGTTAAGGCAGTTCAGAAGATATTTAAAAAGCTCTATGACCAGGGCGATATTTACAAGTCAACATATTCGGGATATTACTGCACGCCTTGTGAAAGCCATTGGCTCGAAAGACAGCTTGTGAACGGTTGTTGCCCTGATTGTGGACGACCTGTTGAAATAGTTGAAGAAGAAAGTTATTTCTTCCGCACAAGCAAATATGCGCCTCAGCTTATCGAACATATAAAAACGCACCCTGAATTTATACAGCCTGCATCAAGGGCAAACGAGATGCTTAACAACTTCTTGCTTCCGGGCCTTGAAGACCTGTGCGTTTCAAGAACGACGTTCAAGTGGGGTATCCCTGTTGATTTTGATGATAAACACGTTGTATATGTATGGCTTGATGCGCTTTCAAACTACATAACAAAGTTAGGCTTTATGAGCGATGATGATTCGATGTATAAAAAGTTCTGGCCGGCTGATATTCATCTTGTAGGCAAGGAAATTGTTAGATTCCACACGATAGTATGGCCTATTATGCTTATGGCGCTTGGTCAGCCCTTGCCTAAGCAGGTATTTGGTCATGGCTGGCTCGTTCTTGACGGCGGCAAGATGTCAAAGTCAAAGGGCAACGTTGTAGATCCCGTAAAGCTTGTTGAGCGTTATGGCGTTGATGCTATAAGATATTTCCTGCTTCGTGAAATTCCGTTCGGCGCAGACGGCGTATTCTCAAACGAGGCGCTCGTTACAAGAATAAATTCGGATTTGGCAAACGATTTGGGCAACTTGCTTTCAAGAACTGTTGCGATGATAGATAAGTATTTTGGCGGTTATATTCCTGAACACAACGAATATGTTCCCGATGAAGACGATGTTATACTTTCGCTTGCAAAGAATCTTCCCAATGCTGTTGAAGAAAATATGAATGCGCTTAGACTCCCGGAATGTTTGCAGGAAATATGGAAGCTTATCGGCGCACTCAACAAGTATATTGACATTACTGCTCCGTGGGTTCTTGCAAAGGACGAAGCTAAAAAGGCAAGGCTTGGAACTGTTCTTTATAACCTTGCAGAAGGTCTTAGATTTGCCGCTGTTCTTATTCAGCCATTCCTTACAAGAACAGCACCTAAGATGTTTGAACAGCTCGGTATTGCTGATGACGGCTTAAAGACTATTGACAGCCTTGAATTTGGCAAACTCCCCGTTGGAACAAAGGTTGTAAAGGGCGAAGCTATGTTCCCAAGAATTGACGTGAAGAAGGAACTCGACGAGCTTGAAAAGTTATTCCCGACACACGTTGAAGAAAAGAAAGAGGAGAAAAAAGAGGAAAAGAAGCCTGCAAAGGAAGAATCTAAATCTGCCGAAACGATTGAGTTTGACGATTTTGCAAAGCTTGATTTGAGGCTTGCAAAGATTACAGCTTGCGAACTCGTTAAAAAATCTGACCACTTGCTCAAGCTTACTTGTGATGTTGGCGGAGAAACAAGGACAATTCTTTCAGGCATAAGGGATTTCTATTCGCCTGAAGAAATGGTTGGCAAAACTGTTGTTATAGTTGCAAACCTTAAACCGAGAAAAATGTGCGGTATGCTCAGCGAGGGTATGGTTCTTGCAGTTGATAACGTCGGCGACAAGCTTTCTGTATTGACAACTGACAAGGATATGGAAAGCGGACTTAAAGTTAGATAATTATATAGAATAAAATAAGGAATGGGAAATTGTGATTTCTCATTCCGACTTTTGATGTTATAAATTTATTATGAGAAAAGACTACACATTAAAAGATGGACGAACGCTCGTGCTTGAACAGAGCAAGGGCGAAGATGCCAAAGAAATTCTCGATTGTATGAGAAAAATTGGCGGTGAAACTGATTTTTTGCTTATAGACAGGCGAGGCATTCCTTTATCAATAGAGCAGGAAGCAATGTTTATTGAACAGTTAAATTCAGCTCCCACCTGCCGAATGTTTACAGGCAGAGTTGATGGAAAAGTAGTTTGCGTATGCGATGTTAAAGCGCCTGCAAATAAGAAAGTTGCCCATGTTGGCGTCATTGGCATTTCGTGCCTTAAAGAATACTGGGGGCTTGGAATAGGCAGCGCAATGGTTTCTACGCTTATAGATTTTGCAAAGGAAACAGGGGTTATTAAGCTTTTAACTCTCGAAGTTCACGAGCAGAACACGAGGGCGCAAAAGCTATATGAAAAGTTTGGCTTTGAAGTAGTAGGTTCCCATAAGGGAAAATTCTTTGTAAACGGAAATTATTATGACGATATTTTAATGGATTTAAGCTTATAGGAGCGAATATGAAATTATTTGATACACACGCACATTATGCAGATGAAAAGTTTGACCTTGACAGGGATACGCTCATTCCTTCACTCTATGAACAGGGCATTGACAAGATAGTTGAAATTGCCTGCGATGTCAGGACAGCACAAAAATCAATAGATATTATTGACAAATATCCGTTTGTTTATGGCGCAGTAGGTATGCACCCCCACGAGGCGGCAGAAACGACGAACGAGCATATGGATATGATATGCGATTATTTAAAGCACGAAAAAATGCTGGCGCTCGGTGAAATAGGCCTTGATTATTATTATGATTTTGCACCGAGAGATGTACAGATGAAATGGTTCGATGTTCAGCTTGATTTAGCGGAGCAGCTTAATGTCCCGGTAGTTCTTCATATTCGTGAAGCGTTCGGCGACTGCATGGATATTCTCCGCTCGCATAGGGGTAGATTCAAGGGAGTTATGCATTGTTTTTCGGGAAGTAAGGAAATAGCATATGAATGTGTTGATATGGGGTTATATGTTGCGTTCGGAGGAAGTGTTACATTCAAAAATGCGAATAAGCTGCTCGATGCTGTAAAGGCTGTTCCTATTGAAAGGCTTGTGCTTGAAACGGATTGTCCGTATATGACGCCGGTTCCGCACAGGGGAAAGCGAAACGATTCTTCATATATGAAATATACGCTGGAGCGTATAGCTCAGCTTCGTGAAATGGATATAGAGGAACTCGCTTATAGGACATATGAAAACGCTGTAAATATGTATGAAATCAAGGTGTGATATGGAATATAATGATATGATATTTAAAATCCCAATAGAATCCGAATCATATATGGAAAACTCCGATTATGTAATTAAAAGTATAATTTCGGTTCTTGACGAACGCAAGCAAAATGGCGATAACAAAATAATTATAAATACTAATCTCAAATATGGTTTGCCGCTTGAAAATATAAACAAAATAGCAGGACCTATGATTGAAGCATGGGCATTTGAAGTATTTTCAGGTATTCGTGATAATGATGAAAATGAATATTTGTTAATAAATGCTCAGGCACAACAGAGGCTCGGTATATCCGATATTGTTCTGCAATTTAAAAGAGGCGATTCTGTTATTACCGGAAATGTTGATGTCAAGGCGACGGCGAGTGATATTCCCAAAAGCGGCAAAGGACCTAATATAACTTCATTTGCAAGAATAAGAACGGCATATGTTGATGATCCTGATTTTATGTTTATTATACTGTCGATAAAACATAAGGTATATTCGCAAAAAAATAAGGACACTTCCCTTGTAGATGGTGTAATGGAGATTGTTGATTATAACGCATATGATTTAAAATTTATAAGCGATGAGGATATAAACTACAACCCTGCGTTAGGTACTGGTCAGATACAGATAAAAGATATACATTATGTAAATCTAAAATACAGGACAACATGGGAAATGTGTCAACTGCTCGACAGAAAATACCTTAACAGTTCAAGGAGAACTGTAGATGATTTTTACAGGGAGGCGAAACGGCATAAATGGATAAAGGAATAACTTTAATATGCGCCGATGCTATTGATGCGCTAAAAAATATTCCCGATAAAAGTATCCGCCTTATAGTTACGGATCCGCCATATAATTTATCAAAGGACTATGGTAATAACACGGATAACAAAAGCTTTGATGAGTATCTTGACTTTACGAGAAATTGGCTCAAACAAGCAAAACGTGTTCTTACGGATGATGGATCAATATATGTATTTATGGGAATGAGATATATATCATATCTATACAATATTCTTGAAAAAGAGATAGGTATGTATTTCAATTCATGGATAACGTGGTATTATACTCAAGGTATAGGCAAGACAAGAGGCTTTTCACCAAGACATGACGATATTTTGTATTTTACAAAGCACCCGAAGAATTTCGTGTTCAATATTGACGATATACGTGTGCCACAAAAATACTATCGTTCAATAAATAATATGCGTGGCGCAAATCCGGGAAATGTATGGGAATTTTCACACGTACACTATTGCAACAGAAACAGAAAACAACATCCAACGCAAAAACCGGAGGGGTTATTTGAAAGAATAATACTTGCTTCGTCATGTGAGGGAGATACTGTGCTTGATCCGTTTTCAGGTAGTGGAACGACCTTGAGGGTTTGTCAGCAAACAGGTAGAAATGCTATAGGTATAGAAATAAATGAGGAATATATAGAAATGACGGAACAAAGACTCAATGAACCATTTTGTGGTTTTGACAGTATTGATGAAAGAATGAAACGTGTTCCGAATGATTTGAACGATGAAAAAATAAGAGAAGATTATATAAGAAATCATATTGATTGGTTTTTGAAAAATCACCCTGATGTTGTCGATGAATTTATTGATGAGGTCAAGAGAAAATATGAAAGTAAAATAAGCAATTTTGAAGAGTCGAATATTCTTGAATTGTTCAAAGTTGAGGAGAAATGATATGGAAAATAAAGCGATTATTGATATTGGAAGCAATTCGATTAGATATTCGGAATTTATTGACGGAAAATTCTCGAAAAAGGAAGTGTACACGACACGACTTGCAAGCGGCATTGTTAGAACGGGAGAACTATGTCCAGAGTCCGTTAATAAGAGCATTGATGTTATTAAAATGCTTGCTCAAAAGGCTCGAAATAAGGGCTTAAAACCGTTTGCATATGCTACGAGCGCTGTCCGTGATGCAAAGAACAAAGAGGAGTTTTTAAATCGTGTTAAGCATGAAACTTCTGTTGAAATAGACGTTCTTTCGGGCGAAAATGAAGCAAAATATGCGTATCTTGGCGCAACTGACGGTCTTGGCGGTCTTATCGACATTGGCGGAGGTTCTACGCAGATAATAACCGATGATTTTAGGGTGAGCTTTCCTATGGGGTGTGTTCGTGGCAAGGATTTTTGCTGTTCGCTGGGACTTGATGATTTTGCTTCACAGAGAAAAGAGTTTGAAAAAGAGCTTGAAAAAATTATAGTTATTCCTGAGCTTTCTCAAAAACATTTTACAGGCGTTGGCGGAACTATTACAACGCTTGCGATGATTGCACAGAATATGAAAGAATATGAACCCGATATGATAACGGGTTATCGCCTTACACTCGATAAAATCGAAGAAATTATTTCAAGCCTTGATTCGATGGGCGATGATAAAAGGGCAATAATACCTGCGCTCAAGGATAGATATGATGTTATTCTTTACGGCGCAAGCATAATTGCGTTTGAGATGAAATTGCTTTCATTGGATTTTATTTATGTAAGCGACCGTGACGGTCTTGAAGGATATTGTTTATATGGAATCAATTAAAGGTTTTATAAAGAAAAATACAGTTTTTTGCATTGCTTTATCGCTTGCGGTTATAACCTCGTTCATCGTTCCGCCCGATGAAAAATATATAGAATATTTTGATTTTAAGACACTTGCGTGCTTGTTCTCGGTGCTTGCAGTAGTTTGCGCATTAAGAAATATTGATTTCTTTAATCACCTTGCAAGGAGCATTGTAACGAAGTTCAAGGGCTTGAGAACTACTGTTGTTGCGCTTATTTATATAACGTTTATTGCATCTATGTTCATAGCAAACGATATGGCGCTTTTGACTTTCTTGCCGCTTGGGTTCTTTATACTCGAAAGCACAGGCAAGCAAAAATATATGGCGTTCGTGTTCATTATGCAGACTATCGCCGCAAATCTCGGCGGTATGCTGACCCCGTTCGGCAATCCGCAAAATCTATATATGTATTCATACTACAACATTCCAACAGGCGAATTTGTAGATATAATGCTTAAACCGTTCTTGTTTGCGGTCACGATTATCACGCTGTGCTGCTTGCTCGTTAAAAATGAACCGCTCGAAGTTGCGGAGGAAATTAAAGAACCGCTCAATAAAAAAAGAACTGCTGTATATCTCGTTCTTTTTGCGCTGGCAATTATAATCGTGTTCAGAATAATACCTTATTATATAGGTATGGCAGTTATTTTTATTGCGCTTTTGTTCCTCGATAGAAAAGCACTTAAAATGGTAGATTATCCGCTACTTTTGACATTCTGCGCATTCTTTGTTTTTTCGGGGAATATGTCAAGGATTGATGCGGTGCGTGAGTTCTTAGGCGGGCTTATAGATAAGAATACATTGCTTGTCGGCGTTCTGTCATGTCAGGTTATAAGCAATGTTCCGAGCGCAATCTTGCTTTCAAAGTTCACGCTAAATTATCCTACGCTGCTTGTTGCAGTTAATATAGGCAGCCTTGGAACGCTTATTTCTTCGCTTGCAAGCCTTATCACGTTCAGGGAGTTTATTAAGCATAACCCCACAAGGGCAGGCAGATATATTGCGCTTTATTCAGTGTTTAATTTCGGAATACTTATTTTGATGATGCTGTTTGCCTATTTTGTAATGTAAAGTTAAAAATTAGTAAAAGTCCCGACCGTTGTGGTCAGGACTTTTTCTGCATAAATCGCTAATTACGAATTGTTTAGTTTATTTCTTCCGCAACGAGATAGAGCGGTCTGCCCTTTAACTCGTCATACATTCTGTTCATATATGCACCCTGTATTCCCATATTCATAAGCGTTACACCATTGAGAAAAGCGAGTCCGTCAACTGCCCACAGCCAGCCGGGAATGCCTACTGTACAAGCAAGAACTATAAGCGCAATAAGCCCCAAACACGAAATAGCTGTAACCCCTATTCCGAAATAACCCGACAATGTAAGCGGTTTATCCGAGAATCCTATAATTCCATCGAATGCGAGCCTGAGCATTTTTTTAAGCGTATACTTTGTTTTGCCTGCATATCTTTCGTGGCGAACATATTCTACCGGAACTGCTTCAAAGCCCATCCAGCCACTCATACCACGCAAGAACCTATTATGCTCACGCATTTTCAAGAACACATCTGCAACTTTTCTATCAAGAAGCCTGAAATCGCCTGTATCGAGCGGAATAGGATATGCGCTCATAGCTTTAAGCAAACGATAATAACAGAACGCTGTAAACTTCTTAAACACTGTTTCACCCTGTCTTTGCAAACGCTTGCCGTATGCAATATCTGCGCCGTCTTCCCATTTCTTAACGAGTTCAGAAATAACTTCAGGTGGGTCTTGAAGGTCTACGTCGATAATTATAAGCGCATCGCCTGTTGCCTTGTCCATTCCGCAGGTAACTGCAAGCTGATGACCGAAGTTCCTTGAAAATGAAAGCACTTTTACGTGTTTATTAGCCTCTGCGATTTTGCGAAGATGCTTCATTGTATCGTCACGGCTTCCATCGTTTACATATATTATTTCGTAATCATAACCTATGTCCTGCATAGCCTTATTCATTCTTTCAAATGAAACGTCTATAACTTCCTGCTCATTAAAAACAGGGACTATAAGCGATAACTTTTTATCTTTCATAATTTTTCTCCTCAAAATTAATTGAATATTTAATTATAGTATAACACATATTTGCAAAATAAAACAGTTTTTGTAAAAAAAATATCAAGTTAAAGAAAACTAACATAATGTTGCAAAAAAATGCAATTAAATAACAAAAAATGTTTGACAATATATTATATATTTGGTAGTATTAAATTGTATTCTGGGCAAATTCATTAAATATATTTATCAGGGTAACTCTTTTTAAAATTCATAAAAAGACGATAAATGTTAAAAATGAGTTTGCACGGAAGCACATTTTAATAAATCGTAATCTCAAATGGAGGATGAACATGATCGAAGAAATGGTAAAGCTTATCCAGAACGGTATGTATCTTGTAGACGGCAAGCCCGTTGAAACAAACGATATGCCTAAGGAAGAAGCAAAAAAGAATACTATTGCATACAGCATTTTACAGGCGCACAATCATTCGGGAAATCCTGACAAGTTGCAGTTGAAGTTTGATGCGCTCGTTTCGCACGATATAACATATGTAGGAATAATTCAGCAGGCAAGGGCTTCAGGAATGAAGAAGTTCCCGCTTCCCTATGCGCTCACAAACTGCCATAACAGCCTTTGCGCAGTTGGCGGTACTATTAACGAGGACGACCATGTATTTGGCCTTTCTGCTGCAAAGAAGTACGGCGGAATATTCGTTCCCCCGAATGTAAGCGTTATTCACTCATATGCTCGTGAAGAAATGGCAAAGTGCGGTGCTATGATTTTAGGTTCTGACAGCCACACACGATATGGTGCGCTCGGCACAATGGCAGTAGGTGAAGGCGGTCCTGAACTTGCAAAGCAGCTTTTGAACAATACATGGGATAACGTTATGCCCGAAGTAGTTCTTGTATATGTTACAGGTAAGCCTAAGAAGGGTATCGGACCGCATGATGTAGCTATCGCTCTCGTTGGCGCAACATTTGAATCAGGCTTTGTAAACAACAGAGTTCTTGAATTTGTAGGCCCTGGCATCGAAAATCTTCCCATGGATTTCAGAAACGGCGTAGATGTTATGACAACAGAAACAACTTGCCTTTCATCAATCTGGGTAACAGACGAAACAACAAAGGGTTGGTATGAAACACATCAGCGTCCCGAAGATTATAAGGAACTTAAACCCGGTAAGGTTGCATATTATGACAGAATGATTCATATCGACCTTGATAAGATGGAATCAATGATAGCGCTTCCGTTCCACCCATCAAACGCATACACAATTCATTATTTCAATGAACACAGAGAAGAGCTTATGAAGAAGCTTCAGGAAGAAGCTGAAAAGAAGTATCCTAAGCTCAAGAACATCGATTATATGTCAAAGCTTAGAGAAGACGGTGTTTATGCTACACAGGGATTTATGGGCGGTTGCTCAGGCGGTATGTTCGATAGCATTCAGGAAGCAGCAGCTATCTTGAAGGGCAAGAGCACAGGCAACGATTACTTTGCACTTTCAGTTTACCCGACATCAATTCCCGTAAACCTTGAACTTACAAAGATTGGCGCAATTACAGACTTGCTCGAAGCAGGCGTAATTATTAAGCCCAGCTTCTGCGGTCCGTGCTTCGGCGCAGGCGATACACCCGCAAACAACGGTTTGTCACTTAGGCACGCTACAAGAAACTTCCCGAATCGTGACGGAAGTAAGCCCGGTGACAGCCAGTTCACAAGCGTATGCCTTATGGATGCACTTTCAATCGCTGCAACTGCTGCAAACGGTGGTAGAATCACTGCTGCAACAGATATCGATTACGAATATGAAAGAAAGCCCTATCACTTTGACAAGGCTGTTTATGAAAAGAGAATTTATTATGGTTATGAAAAGGCTGATGAGAAGCAGGAACTCATCATGGGACCGAACATCACAGACTGGCCTAAGATGTACCAGCTTTCAGAAAACTTGCTCGTAGAACTCGCAGCAGTTATTCATGACCCGGTTACAACAACTGACGAGCTTATTCCCTCAGGCGAAACATCGTCATTGCGTTCTAACCCGATTAAGCTTTCACAGTATGCGCTTTCAAGGCGTGTTCCGGAATATCCGAGCCGTGCAAACGCTATCGCTGCTATCGAAGCAGAACGCAGAGCAGGCAATAAGCCGCAGCACCTCGTTGACGTTCTTTCAAAGGTTGGTAATGCTGATGAGCTTATGGATAAGACTCAGTATGGTTCAAGCATTTTTGCAAACAAGCCCGGCGACGGTTCAGCTCGTGAACAGGCTGCATCGTGCCAGAAGGTTCTTGGCGGTTTTGCAAACATCTGCTATGAGTTTGCTACAAAGAGATATCGTTCAAACTGCATTAACTGGGGTATCTTGCCTTTCACTATTGATAAGGATACAGAATTCAATTACGAAGACGGCGATTGCGTATTCGTTCCCGGCGTTAGAGATGCTATAAAGAACGGTGTTGAAGATATTCCTGCAAAGGTTATCTGCAAGAATGGAAAAGTTGACGACATAATGCTCCATGTAAAGGGCTTGACAGATGATGAAAAGACTATCATCCTTGAAGGCTGCCTCATGAACTATTATGCTGCAATGAACAAGTAATAGTAGTTTGAAGTTTGAAGTCAGGAGTGCGAAGCATTTTCGCATTTCTGACAGTAATAAATAAATTAAAGAAAATAAGAGGATATATTTATGATAAAGATTCAGATGAAGACACCGCTCGTTGAGATGGACGGCGATGAAATGACAAGAATTCTCTGGAAGATGATTAAAGACGAACTCATTCTTCCGTTTGTTGACCTTAAAACAGAATATTATGACTTGGGCTTGCTCAACCGTAACGCAACAAAGGACAGAGTAACTGTTGAATCAGCAGAAGCTACAAAGCGTCTTGGCGTTGCTGTAAAGTGCGCTACAATCACACCTAACAAGCAGAGAATGGAAGAATACCCCGAACTCACAGAAATGTGGAAGAGCCCGAATGGAACTATTCGTTCAATCGTAGGCGGTACAATTTTCCGTACGCCTGTTGTTATTGATTCAATCAAGCCCGTTGTTAAGAATTGGGAAAAGCCTATCACAATCGCTCGTCATGGCTATGGTGATGTTTATCGTGCAGTTGATATGTACACAACAGAACCCGGCGTTGCAACACTCACATTCAAGGGCGAATCAGGCGAAGAAAAGACTCTCGAAGTTCAGAAGGTTAAAGGACCCGCTGTATGGCAGGCTGCACACAACCTTGAAAGCAGCATTCGTGGTTTTGCAAAGAGCTGCTTCCAGTATGCAATAGATACAAAGCAGGATTTGTGGTTCTCAACAAAGGACACTATCGCAAAGGTTTACGATGGCGAGTTTAAGAAAGTATTTGAAGAAGAATTCGTAAACTACAAGGCAAAGTTTGACGAACTTGGAATAACATATTTCTATACACTTATCGATGATGCAGTAGCAAGAGTTATCCGCAGCAAGGGCGGTTACATCTGGGCTTGCAAGAACTATGATGGCGATGTTATGAGCGATATGGTTTCAACAGCATTCGGTTCACTTGCAATGATGACATCAGTTCTCGTATCACCCGAAGGCGTATATGAATTTGAAGCTGCACACGGCACAGTTACAAAGCATTATTATAAACACCTCAAGGGCGAAGAAACTTCAACAAATTCAGTTGCTACAATTTTTGCATGGGTTGGCGCATTGAGAAAGCGTGGCGAACTCGATAACCTCCCCGAACTCGTTGAATATGCAAATAAGCTCGAACAGGCAACATTCGATACACTCAATGACGGTATAATGACAAAAGACCTCGCAGGTATGGTAGAAGAAGGTTATACTGCAACTGCTGTTTCAAGCGAAGGCTTCATCAAGGCTATTCGTGAACGCCTTGAAAAGAAAATCGGCTGATAAACTCTAATTATTACGGAAACTCTAAGATGATTTTCATCAAGGGGTTTCCTCAGATTTAAGAAAGGTATATTTATGGAACTTAAAAATATAGGCGTTGCAGGCACAATGGAATCAAGCGATATTATGATAGCTATTGAGCCTCGCACAGAGGGCGGAATTGAAATAAAGCTCACAAGCAATGTTATGAATCAGTTCGGCAAACAGATAGTAAAGGTAATTAAGGAAACTCTTAAAGAGCTTGAAATTGAAAATGCGTATGTTGACGCTGCTGATAAGGGCGCACTCGACTGCACAATCAAGGCAAGGGTTTCGGCAGCAGCATATCGTGCAGCCGGAAGCGATGAGTATGTATGGAGGGCAAAATAATGAGCGAAAAGCGTTACACTAAGGACAGATTGAGAAGAACTATGCTCTTCGTTCCGGGCAATAACCCCGGTATGATTAGAGATGCTTATATCTATGGCTCGGACTCGATTATGTTCGACCTTGAA
>CADBRR010000149.1 GCA_902797145.1 uncultured Eubacteriales bacterium
CTGCAATGATTGATAAAATTCTGAGGCGATTCATTTCAAGCGGTGGTTTTGATATAGATTAAAATATCTTATCTAACAATAATCTAAAATATGGCTTGCTGTATGCTACAATAAAGTAGTATATGGCAAGCTCTATTTTTGTTAGTTCATGTTCATATATTGCGTACATAAAAACTATGAATTTTACTTTTTTGTATAATGCAATTACTTATCACATAAAATTTATATTCAGAATATTATATGGTAAATCTTGAAATAGGAGGAACGGGATTTATGCATAATAATTGTAATTGCAATATCGGTTCAGGCGATAGTCAATTCGTTGACAGCTTCTGCGAAAGCATCAATTCAACAGAGGTAAACAACACTGTTCTTGCAGGCGATGTTAGAGGCGGAAGCTGTGACGGTTCAAACGATGGCGATTGCCAAGGACCGCTCGCTAAAATATATTTTAAATCACAGGAATATGTTGCAGGGTTCTGCCCTGATGAGGCGCTTGAAAGGGGCACAATGTTCCCCGAACTCGTGCGTTTGTTTAAGTAGGGGGTGAGTTTATGTCAAGATGCGAGCTTATGAACAAAATAAGTCAGATACAGTTCGTGTGTGTGGAGCTTAACCTCTATATAAACACACATCCTGATGATACTGATGCGATTAAGGATTTTAACAGTTATTCTTCAAGGCTTAACAATCTTATTGAAGAATACGAACAGGAATATGGCCCTTTGCTTAACTTCGGTATTTCACCGATAGATACGGGAAGCTGGGTTTGCTCGGAATGGCCGTTTGAATAAGGAGGTACAACAATATGTGGATTTATGAGAAAAAGCTTATGTTCCCTGTGAACATCACAAGACCGGATTTGAAAATGGCTCAGGCGCTTATGGCGCAGTACGGCGGACCTGACAGCGAACTTGCTGCAGGCTTGCGATACCTCACTCAGCGTTTCACAATGCCCGATGACAGATGCAGGGCTACTGTAAACGATATTGGTACGGAAGAAATTGCGCACTGGGAAATGATTGGCGTTATGATTAAGCAGTGTATGCGTGGCGCAAGCGTTGAAGATCTTAAAAACTCAGGTTTACTCGGAAGTTTTGTTCTTCACGGCAGAAGTGTATTCCCGTCTGACCCGAACGGAGTTCCGTTTACGACAGCGTACATTCAGTCGACAGGTGACCCGGTTGCTGACCTTGTTGAAGATATGGCTGCAGAGCAGAAAGCAAGGGCAACATATGAGCATCTTATGATGCTTACGGACAACGAGGAAATTTTAAGACCGCTCAGATTCCTTCGTGAACGTGAAATAGTTCACTATCAGAGGTTCGGTGAATGTCTTGAAATAGTTCAGGATTTAATGTGCAGGGATTGAGTTTCTAACTGAGTTTTAGTGTGTAAAAAGGGCTCGGATATCGTTTTTTACGATATTTGAGCCCTTGAAGCTTGTTGTGAGCTTTAATAAAATTTGTTACATAATTATGATGATATTTTGTCGGTAATTGTTGACAAAATCTTGATATGCTGTTATTATTATATTGACAATTCTTGATATTATTTCACAAATGCAAAACAATATAAATTCTTACAAACAAATAATATCATAATCAAAATAATATAGTGAAATTATGTTCTGTATGCTTTCAGATATTATATTTCATTTTAAAAACTTAATATGGAGGTAAAAAGATGATTTGTAAAAGATGCGGTAGGTATGTAGATGAAAATGCCGAATATTGCATGAACTGTGGTGAACGTGTAAATAATAATGAACCAAGGTATTTTAAATCATATTCTGCAAATAGTAACGCAAATGGTGGAGTTGGTGAAACTACAGTACTAAATGGAAAAAATCCATATGGAAACAATAACCGACAGGATAACAATAATGCTGGTACTTTTTCTATGCCTAAACAAAATGGATTCGATAATGCGAAAAATACAAATTTCGCGACTAATCAATATAATTTTATGAATAGCAATGAGAATTTCAGTATGCAAGAATCTCTAAATCCACCACTTCAAACATCATCATATATTCGTAGAGTCGGAATTCCTTATAAGCTAAAAACAAACTATGGGTTATTAAAAATGCTTTTTCTTTCAATAATTACTTTTGGCATATATGGTGTTTGCACGATGTCAAATATTTCTATGGATATAAATATGGTAGCTTCAAGTCATGATGGAAAAAGAACGATGAACTATTGTCTAGTTGTATTTGTATTTTCTGCTTTAACACTTGGAATAGTTCCATTTGTATGGTACCACAGATTGAGCAAAAGAATTGGCAACGAATTAAAACGGAGAGGGATTCAGTATAACTTTGATGCTTCATCATTTTGGCTCTGGAGTATACTCGGTTCGCTTATTTTTGTTGGACCGTTCATATATACACATAAATTGTTAAAAGCAATAAATCTGCTAAATGATGATTTTAATAAGAAAAATTATTGATAGCGAATATTGTTTTTACTTAATATTTATTATTTTTGTCGAAATAAAAAATAAAGCGTAGGAGGAACTATGATTTGTAATAACTGCGGAAATTATGTGGAAGACGGTGCTGCATTTTGTAATTATTGCGGTGCAAGTATGAATAATCAGCAACAGGGTAATGTATGCAACGTATACAATGGATTGCAGGGATATGATTATAACGGGTACGTTCAAGATAGTAATCAGAACTATGATCCCAATGGTTATTATGGTAATGAATATTATGATTACGGACAGTATAATGGAAACGATTACAATGGAAGTTATATTCAAAATGATTATCTTATAGGCAATGCTGTTCCGATAAAGAAAAAGAAAAAAATACTTCCTAAAATAATAGTTGTGGCGGCAGTTATTTGTGTCGTTGCTGCAGCATTCCTTTTTATAAATGGAAAAGGTTGGAAAGCTATGGCAAACAAGTATGCGGAAGCAATTGCTAATTCAGACAAAGAAAAAATTATGAATTCATATTACCCCGGTGAATTGAAATATTTAGAGGAAAATTGGGGTACCACAAAAAAAGAGTTGGCTGAATATTTTAAAGATACTTACAACACATTAAGTGATAATGATAAAGAACTTTATTACGAAATAATTGGTGATGAGTCGGTATGCGGTTCGGAACTTCTTTCGCTAAAAGATACTGCATCTACAATGGGAATTAGTAATTTAAATGAAGCTAAGAAAGTCACCATTAAATTGATGGCGGGAAAAAATAAAAAGAGCCGTTCTTATGACGAATCTGAATTTACACTCACCCTTGTTAAAATTGATGGGCAATGGTATGCGTGGGAATAAAATTGGAGAGAGATGAAATAGATGGAGGAAGAAACAATATGTATTGTAAAAATTGCGGAAGTCAAATGCCTGATGGCTATATGTACTGCAACAATTGTGGTTCAGCAATGAATGTGCAGGATAATGATTATTCACAATATCAAAATAGTATGAATTATAATATGCAGAATAATACGGACTATGCATATAATAATGGCTATAATTCAGAATATAATGGGTATTCAAATCAATCTTATAATGGGTATGATCCGAATGCACAGTACTATAATCAAAATAATGCCTATGGTTATAACGGAATGGTGGATAACAGCCTAAAGACTAAAGTGAAAAACTATTTTACTGCAGCATTTGTTTATAAGGATAAAACAAAACTTGCAATCTTATGCGGAAGTTTGGCAGGCGTAATATTATTTATTGTTTTAGTGTCTTCAATATTTGGTGGAAGAAGCTGGAAATCAACTGTAGAGAAATATGTATCTGCGTCGATAAATGGTAACGCTAAAAGTATAGTAAATTTATTTCATCCGAAGTTGCTTGAATATGTTGAGGACGAATATGGATATACAAAAGAAGATCTTATTGACCAATTTTATGATGAATATGAAGATTATTATGAAGACCTACTCAGTGATTACAATATTTCATATAAAATAGTCGAAGTAGAAAAAATAAAAGGTTCATCACTAACATCGAGAAAAAAAGAAGCAGAAGAGATGGATATAGATAATCTTACGGAAGCAAAAGAAGTGGAAGTTAAATTAACCCTTACATTGCGTGATGATAGTGATGTAAAAAAAACTAACTCGATGTATGTAACAGTAGTAAAAATAGGCAATGGCTGGTATTTGTGGAGATGATTCATTAAATTGGGAGAATGGTATGTATTGTAGAAACTGTGGAAATAATATGCCGGAAGGCAGTATCTATTGTAATGTATGTGGCGCAAGTATGCAGGATAATGTGCAGGATAATGTGCAGGATAATAGTTTCCAAAATGATTATTATCAGCAACAGGAATTTGATCAGATGAATCAAGATATGTATTATGAATATCAGGATTCACAAAATTATCAAAATGCAGATCAATATTATGATGAAAATGGTGGATATTATTATAATGGACAACAAAATTCATGGAATACATCACAGTATTCAAATAATGTTGCTGTCCAAAATAAAAGTAAAAAAAGTACCGCTATTATAGTATTAGCTATTTTTATCATTGCAGCTATAACTTTCTTGGCACTTGGCGGTATATCGCTTTTCGGTGGTTCCGAACATAAAACACTTAATGGAACATGGATAATTACACTTGATGAAGATTTTAACTTTGAAAAAAGCATTATGGAATTTTATGAAGATGGAACTGGTACAATGCTAAGAAATGGTATGTTTAATTGGACAATAGAAAATAATAAGGATAAGTGTTATTTAACTATCAAATCATCAGGAAAGTCAACGACTTGCGAGTTGGTAGAAATTTCAGAAAATACCATAGAACTACGTGGCCAAAATTATTATTCCGGAAATGCCTCGGCAGTAAAAGGAAAAATTGCAAGTGAAGAAGATATAGCTGCGATGTTTATAAATTCTGATGATGGGGCATTTGAAAAAGCATACATTACAGAGGCAAGATCTGCATATGTTGCAGCGCAGGCAGTAATATCTGAAAACTACGGATATCAGAAATATAC
>CADBRR010000150.1 GCA_902797145.1 uncultured Eubacteriales bacterium
AACAACAGCTTTGCGCCTATGCCCGACAGCATAAAGGATATATCAGATGGGGTTCATTTACTTATTCAAGGAATATTTGATGAAAATGTTCTAAAGCAGATGATTTCAAACGCCAATGAAACAAAAATAAAAGAAAATCCTTTAAACGAAAATTTCAATAAAAAGGAATTTCAGTCGCTTTGGAGCAATATCAATCACAAATATGCTTATACTGTTGAATTTGACAGCGAATATCTCATAAAAGAAGCTATCAAGAGCATAAATGACAATTTGAATGTTTCGCAGGTTCAATATACGGTCACAACAGGACAGCAAAAAGATGATATAACCGAGCAGGAAATTAATAATAGTAGTTCGTTTAGTTCCGTAAAAACGCAGACACAGGTTCTTAAACACGCAAGGACAAGCAGCGTTAGATATGATTTAATCGGCGATATTGCGAAAGGAACTGTTCTCACACGATACACCGTTGCAGCTATACTTAAAGGAATAAACGAAGAAAAGTTTTATATGTTCCGCTTAAACCCTGAAGAATTTATTTTAAAGGTTGTTAAGCTTATAAACAACGAAAAAGCAAAGATTATTGTTGAACATATTACCTATAACATCACTGATGATACATATGAAAACAATATATTTGTTTCGGATAAAATCACGCAACCATTTGAAAAAGCATTCAGGGCAAAAAAAGCAATACAGGATTATGTCTTTACTGATGGTTATGCAAAAGACGGGCAATCTACCGAACGAAAGTTTGTTGAAAGCCTTGATGTTGCAGACGAAGTTGCGGTTTATGCAAAGTTGCCGAAAGGATTTTCCATTCCAACGCCTATGGGCAATTATTCTCCTGACTGGGCAATTGCGTTTAAGGAGGGTACAGTAAAACATATTTATTTTATTGCTGAGACAAAGGGTTCAACAGACAAGGAACAGCTTAAAGAAATTGAATCGGCAAAGATAAAATGTGCTAAAAAGTTATTTAACGAGCAATCAACAATCAATATTCGATACGATGTTGTAACAACATATGATGATTTGCTAAAGATTATAAACAAATAACTTTTATCTCCCCCATGTGGGGAGTTTTCTTTTTATATCTATTTAAAAATTCTATCCAATTTGATATAATATTATTGAATAAAAAGCAAACGGAGTAAAATTTCCATGAAAAAAGAAATTCTTGAAATAAGCAACAAAAGATGTACATCATACTATGCCGAAAACTCAGAATATCTTATTATTCAGCCGATAGATGACAATGATTTGAGCGTTCTTGATTCCCAAGTAGCCCTAATTTCTCAACGTGTTTCTTCACCGTTCACTCTTGTAGGGTTTATGATTTCTGACTGGAACGCTGAGCTTTCGCCATGGGAAGCACCTCCCGTTTTCGGAAAAGTTGGGTTCGGGTGCGGTGCAGAACGCACACTTTCTTACATAGAGCGTGAGCTTATCCCCCATCTTATCGAATTATATGGTTTTGACGAAAATATTCCTGTAATACTTGGTGGTTACTCACTTGCAGGTTTTTTCTCGTTATGGAGTTCATACAAAACGGACAGGTTCTCTGCGATAATGGCGGCATCTCCGTCCGTATGGTTTCCTAACTGGATAGATTATGCGCAAAACAATGTTCCACGCACAAAGAGGATTTATTTAAGTCTTGGCGACAAGGAAGAAAAGGCTAAAAACAAGGTTATGGCAACGGTTGGCGATTCAATACGTGAACAATACGATTTACTTTGCAAATGCGGTATAGACTGCGTTCTTGAATGGAACGAAGGCAATCATTTTAAGGATACGGGCTTGCGTTGTGCTAATGGGTTCATATGGTGTTTAACTAATCAATAGAAATTGTGGAAAATTTAGTTTTTCTATGATATAATTTAGTTTATGGTATGTATTTTAGGAGGGGTTATGGAAAGATACAGATATGATGATAATACACAAAGCAGTATGGAAAACTCCCGTATACCGTTTGCTATTTATCAGTTTATAAACAATCGCATAGTCATAATTGCGTTATCCGCAGGATTTTGCGATTTATTTGGATTCAAGAGCAAAGCTCAGGCATATGAGTTTATGAACAAAGATATGTATCATAATACTCACAATGACGATATTGCACGGATATCTGAAGCGGCATATAATTTTGCCGCAAAGAACAATGAATACAATGTTGTTTACAGAGTAAAATTGCATA
>CADBRR010000151.1 GCA_902797145.1 uncultured Eubacteriales bacterium
ACCCGCCACCTCTGCCTTGGCAAGGCAGCGCTCTACCAAATGAGCTACTCCCGCATTTTGGTGCGGACGAAGAGACTCGAACTCTTACACCCTGCGGCATCGGAACCTAAATCCGACGCGTCTGCCAATTCCGCCACGCCCGCATTTGGCCCTGATACTTTACTTAATAATTCTATCACTCAGAACATTATTTGTCAATAATATTTTTGGTGACCCGTTGGAGATTCGAACTCCAGACACCTTGATTAAAAGTCAAGTGCTCTACCGACTGAGCTAACGGGTCGGAAAACAGTGGCTGGGGTGGCGGGATTTGAACCTGCGCATACAAGAGTCAAAGTCTTGTGCCTTAACCGCTTGGCGACACCCCATTAAATAATCTATTTTATAATCATCATGATGCGGTACGCCGTAAAAAGTGGGGTGAATGGTGGGGCTCGAACCCACGACCTCCAGAGCCACAATCTGGCATTCTAGCCAACTGAACTACATCCACCACAACTGGCGCGCCTGCGGGGATTCGAACCCTGGACACACGGCTTAGAAGGCCGTTGCTCTATCCTGCTGAGCTACAGGCGCACACCCGTCGAGGCACTTTTTCATCGACCTATTTATTATAACAATATCATCTTAATTTGTCAACACTTATTTTTATATTTTTTAAAAAATTATGGTTCAATATCGTTTATACCTACAAGATTCCCCTCTACCTTAGCATCTTTTCTGCCAAGATAATACTTTACTATCTCCTCTATTGCATATGCTCCCCTACTCCCCTTATATCCGTTCGGGATACATACAACTATTGCAATTTCGGGATTATCCCTTTCTGTATATGCAACGAACCATGATGTATTCTGTATATCAATAGTATTTGTACCTACCTGTGCTGTACCGGTCTTTCCGCTTATTCTTGCAAGGTAGCCTGAATTTGCAAACTCCCTTGAAAACGCCTGCGCTGCCGTACCATGGTCTTCCGGCGAAACAACGCCCTTTAATCCTTCCTGAATAGCATCCCAATACTGTGACGGTACATCAGATAGTTCATTGAATATTTCAGGTTCACTCTCGTATACGATATTGCCACCCTCATCTATTACTCTATCGACAATATTTGCATTATAAACAGTACCTCTATTTGCAATCGCTGCAAAGTACCTTGCAATTTCAATAGGAGTTACAAGACTAACGCCCTGACCTATTCCTGTACGAATAGTAAGTGTAGCTTTCCACTGGAGTTCACTCAAAATAGAAGTGATTTGACTTACCCACGGCTGATTCTTTGATGTACCTTCGGGGATACCTAGTTCTTCGCTCATAATTCGTCTGATATCAGGTCCGGTATTATCAAGACTTCCGTCTTGAAGTTCCATAATTCTTATAGCGCATTGTTTTATTGATTCTTCATCAGTTTCGACATCACGCAATTCTTGGATACCTTTAAGCAGGTTACAGAGTGATTTAAAAACGAGCTGTGGCAAGCTTGTTTTCTGCATATCAAGCGTTGCTTCATTATCATACAATATTTTCTGCCCGCCTATAATGCCTGTGCTTTCGCCTGTTAGCTGTATTCCTGTATTGCTTGTAAGTCCTACTTTGCCTGCCCAATCGTTGAGCCTATCTATACCGAGCCTATTTGCAACTTCATAGAAATAATAGTTGCATGAATTTGTAAGCGCTGCCGTAATATCCTGTTGTGCGTGCTTTGAAGTATCTGTTACATGGCATCGTGGAGCGTTCTTTTCAACCCTCGTTCCGTCTTCGTTTACGATGATATAGGGCGATTTATCGTCAATTCTTTCATCGAGCCTTACTACGCCCTCCATAAGCCCTGCAAGCCCTGTTACCGGTTTAAATACCGAGCCCGGAGCAAGCTTTGACGATATAGCTTTATTTCGCATAGGTGTTGATTCCTTTGCTTCATCGCTATTGAAAAGATAATCAAACTGCTCATTTGAAAGACCCGACATAAACCAGTTAGGATCATATGACGGATAAGATGCGAGCGCAAGCACATTTCCATTTTTTACATCGAAAACAACTATTGCTCCGCTTGAAGCTGTATTTATCTTATCTTTATTACCGTCTGTAAGCTTTGAATATTTTCCGTTTTCATCGTTTTCTATAAGCTGTTTTTCCTCCTCCGCAATTTTCTTTATTGCGTTTTCAAGCGCCTGCTCCGTTTTTATCTGAAGCGGCAAGTCAATAGTCAAAATAACATCGTTTCCGTCAGTTGGCGGAGTATATGAAATCTGCCTAATTTCAGTACCATTTTTATTAACTTCTATAACCCTTGAGCCATGATGTTCGTTCGTTGCGCCGGTCAAATAACTTTCCATTGTGCTTTCAACCCCTGAAACTCCGACATAATCATTTGCTGAATATCCATACTCTGTCATCATTTCCTTTGAAACGCTTTTGTTCATATAGCCAACGATATGCGCAGCAACAGTTCCACGTGGATAAACTCGTGTTGTACTTTGCGAAGTCTGTATTCCAACGAGTTCGTCCCTTCTTATTTCAAGCTCTACGATAACATCCATACTGACATCATAGGCAATAGTTACAGGTTCGTAAGCCCTATAATTATTTAACAGGACCTCCTGCCTTATAGAAATAACTTTCTTTGCTTGTTCAAAGCTCATATCCTCAGGAATAAACCAATATCTTCTGAGCCTTAAATATGCTTCTTCTGCTGAAATATCGTCTTTTGAAAAGCCCATAGCGTTCCTGAAATTTTTATATCTTGCAGCAACAGCTTCCTCGTTTGTAACGCCCCAATCGTACACGATATTTCCGTTTTCGTCCATAACGATATAT
>CADBRR010000152.1 GCA_902797145.1 uncultured Eubacteriales bacterium
ATGGCAATGCTAACTATGGTAATGCCAGCTATGGCAATGCCAACAATTATTATAGTAATGGCTATAATTATGGATACTCGCAGAACAATAATAGCCAGTATAATCAGACGAAAAATGAAAATCGTTATAATAGCTATTATGGTAATGACAATGATGATGAAATTTTCTCCAATGGAAAGCAAAACAAAGGAGGAAGCTTCGGTTCATATGTAGTTACTGCTATAATATTTACGTTGATTGGCGCAATGTTAATGTATCTTATTTATCCGATAGCAGGATTTAATAGGACAAATCCGTTTGAGGGGTATGAATTGCCGTCAAACACTCAAACTCCTGCACCCGATATAACAAATGACCCAACTTCGACTGATGAACCTCAGGCAACGGAACCACAGAGAACGCAGCGTCCAATGACACAATATGATGGTAAAGTACCTGTAATTTCAGATAGCACAAACCCGATTCCGGATATAGTAGACGGTGTTACAGAAGGTATAGTTGGTGTAATCAATTATACAGATTCAATGTCGAGGTATTATGGTGAAGATGTTGCACAGGGAACTGGTACAGGATTTATAATTTCGAGCGAAGGCTATATCGCAACAAATGCACACGTTATTGATGGTGCATCGAAAGTTAGCGTGCTTATGTCGGACGGAGAAGAAGTTGCAGCAGAAATAGTTGGATTTGATTTAACTACTGACGTTGCAGTTTTAAAGATTGAAAAGGCAGGACTCAAGCCTCTTGCACTTGGAAACTCTGATAATATCCGAGTTGGTGAATTTATCGTCGCAATAGGCGACCCGACTGGCAGAGAGCTTGCCGGTACAACAACATTTGGTATAATCAGCGCAAAATCAAGGGATGTAAATATTAACGGACGAGTTAATACTTATATCCAGATAGATGCTGCAATTAACCCCGGCAATAGCGGCGGTCCGCTCATCAATATGAATGGCGAAGTTATCGGAATAACATCTGCAAAGACAGTAACTGCAAGCTATGATGAATATGGTAATGCTATTTCCGCTGAAGGTCTTGGATTTGCAATCCCAATAAACGATGCACTTAAAATCGTTGAGATGATAATAACAAAGGGATATGTTGAAAGACCGGGTATCGGTATTTCAGTAGTTACAATTACTGACGCATTTAAGTATCTCAATCCGGGAGTTCCTGAGGGTGTCGTTGTTTATTCTGTTACAAAGAATGGACCGGGTCATAAGGCAGGATTGCAGGTTGATGATATTATTACTGAATGTGATGGTAAGAAGATTGAAGATAACGATACGTTTATCTCAATGATAAGGGCAAAAGGCGTTGGTGGAAAAGTAACCGTAAAGGTATGGAGAAATGGTGAAGTTATCGATGTTACAATTACTATTGGTGACTTGAATTCAATCGGTAGCGAACTTGTAGAAGCAGAAAGCAAGTTTAAATGGAGATAATTCTGTTAAATACTAAAATTTATGAGCAGGTAGCAAAATAATGCTACCTGCTTTTCACTTATATGTTGACAATAAAAAATAATACTGATACAATATATAGTATATTTTTATGAATGGAGATTTTTATGAACAAACTTAGTGACAACGCAGTAAAGGTACTTGAAAGGCGATACCTTTCAAGAGATGAGAACGGTAATCTTATAGAAACGCCTGATGAGCTTTTTATGAGGGTTGCAAAGCATATTGCATCGGCAGATAAAATATTCGATGAAAATGCAGATATTGAAAAGACGGAAAAAGAATTTTATACGCTTATGAGCGATTTGAAATTTATGCCTAACTCACCTACACTTATGAATGCAGGAAAGAGGTTGGGACAGTTATCTGCGTGCTTTGTTCTGCCCATTGGTGATTCAATGACAGAAATTTTTGAAACGATAAAGAATACTGCACTTATTCATCAGAGCGGTGGAGGAACAGGATTTTCTTTTTCAAGGATTCGTCCTGCTGGGTCAGCTGTTCGTTCAACCGGCGGAGTTGCGTCAGGTCCTATAACTTTTATGAGCGTGTTTGATGCAGCAACGGAAGCTGTAAAGCAGGGCGGCACAAGGCGTGGCGCAAATATGGGAATATTGCGTGTAGATCATCCTGATATACTTGATTTTATAAAATGCAAAAGCGATGAACATGTTATAAATAACTTTAATATAAGTGTTGGCTTGACAGAGAAATTTATGGAGGCTGCAATAAAAGGCGAGGATTATGAACTAATAGATCCAAGGGACAAACACGTTGCAGGCAAACTCAATGCGAAAAAAGTATTTGATATAATCGTCGATGGCGCGTGGAGGAATGGCGAGCCGGGAATAATTTTCCTCGATAGACTTAATAAGGATAATGTAGTACCAACCGTTGGAGAATTTGAAGCTACAAACCCGTGTGGCGAACAGCCTTTGCTTCCGTATGAAAGCTGTAATCTTGGTTCTATTAACCTTCAAAGAATGGTAAAGCTCAATGCTGATAAGTACGAAATAGATTATGATGAACTTGGGAAAACAGTAGATAGCGCTGTACATTTTCTTGATAATGTAATTGAAGTAAATAAGTATCCGCTTGAGGAGATAAGCAAAACAACAAGGGCAACAAGGAAAATCGGGCTTGGAATTATGGGCTTTGCAGATTTGCTTTATAGATTGAGAATTTCTTATAATTCAGAAGAGGGCATTGAAACTGCAAATAATGTAATGAAATTTATAAATGATAGGGCGCACGAAGCATCGAGGAATCTTGCAAAAACAAGGGGAACGTTCCCACTTTACGAGGAGAGTACACTTAAAGCTGCAAATAATCCTATGCGTAACGCAACTTGTACAACAATAGCGCCAACAGGTACTATTTCGATAATTTGCGGAGCATCAAGCGGTATAGAACCGCTGTTTGCGCTCTCTTTTGTAAGGAATGTTATGGATAATGATGAACTACCGCAGGTTGAACCTTACTTTGAAGAAGTTGCAAAAAAGGAAGGATTTTATTCGCCCGAACTTATGAGAAAAATAGCAAAGGAAGGAACTCTTCAGCATATAGATGAAGTACCTGAGCATATAAAGAAAGTATTTGTTACAGCACATGATGTAACACCTAAATATCATATAAGAATGCAGTCGGCATTCCAGAGACATACAGATAATGCAGTTTCAAAGACGGTAAACTTTGCAAACAGCGCAACGAAGGAAGATGTTGCAAATGTATTTATGCTTGCATATAAGCTCGGCTGTAAGGGAGTTACTATCTATCGTGATGGAAGCAGGCAAGAGCAGGTTCTCTACGTTGGCGAGAAAAAGGTGGAAAAGGGGCAGAATGAGCAACAAAGTAGTTTTGTAAATGCAGTAATTCCTCGTCCACGACCTGAAATTACAAGGGGAATGACAGAGAAAGTTCAGATAGGTTGCGGAAATCTTTACGTTACAGTAAATTATGATGAACTTGGAATTTGTGAGGTTTTTGCAAATCTTGGCAGAGCAGGTGGTTGTCCAAGCCAGAGTGAGGCGACAAGCAGATTAATATCAACTGCATTGCGTGCTGGTATGAGCGTATATTCTATTATCGAGCAGCTAAAAGGAATAAGATGCCATTCAACACTAAGGCAAAGAGCAACGAATAAGAATATAAAGGTTCTTTCGTGTCCTGATGCAATAGGAAGAGTTCTTGAAAAAGCATTGAAACTCTGGCAGGAAGAAAAAGGAAAAGGATTTGGAAATTCAGATACGCATATAGAACCTATAAACAATATTCATGATGACGAAATATCGGATATTGTTGAACCGATTGCAAAGAGTGAAGTCAGAACACCTTGCCCTGAATGTGGAAACGAAATGGAGCATGAAGGTGGATGTACTATTTGCAGGTCATGCGGTTATAGCAAATGCGGCTGATATTTAAAATAATATGGTATTAAAGTAGTTTGATTTTAAAATAAAGGATAGGATTGAAAAATTGTGTTCTCTGTGGCAAATCGAAAATTCAGAGTATACGTTTTCAAACCTTTTCCTCAAAGAAGAAAGTTTAGCGATAAAACCTTATAGATTGGATTTATTGCAAGCATTGGAACTTTGCCTGAGCATAGATGCAATTGCATTTCATTAAGTATACATAAATCACTTGAAGAAAATGGGTATGATTGCGCAATCTTGCAACCGTTTATTGCATCATTTTATGAAAAAAGCAGGTCATGCTCCGTTGCATTATAGAAGTGAGTACTTTTTAATAAAGCAGGAAATAAAAATATTTTCGTGGAACTGAATATTTCCATGAAAATAAATATTTCCATGAAAATAAATACAACATTCGACAGTATTTTTGTAAAGGAAATTATTCTTTTGAAAAATATTGAAAAAGGCTTGACGAAAGCTTTGATATAATGATATTATATTTATCAATGAATTAAATTGAAAAAAGCGGAAAGGCTGGAAGTGTAAATGAATACAGAAAAGGAACAGGGCTATCAAGGCACTACAGAAACAACTACTACAACGCAGGAAACTATAGGCGCAGATCCTAATGCTACAAAAACAGCGACAACTGCACCAAGTGGCTTTATGGGATTTATGACGAGCGGTGGTGGATTCCTTATAATTATGATGATTGCATTGTTTGCAGTTATGATAATTCCTCAGCGTAAGCGTGAAAAGAAGATAAAGGCAATGCTTGACGGAATTAAGGTCGGCGATAGGATTCGCACAATTGGTGGAATATATGGCACAGTATCTTCAGTGAAGGATAATCATGTTACAATAGTTGTTGGCCCCGACAAGGTTAAACTCGTGTTCGCAAAGAACGCTATTGCAACTGTTGAGGATGCAGAAGTTGAAAACGAAATGCAGGAACCTCTTCAATAATTAAATTTAATAGGTTATTTAATATGTCGGAATATAAACTCCGGCATATTTTTTTTATTGTGACATAGTTTATTTTAAAGGCATATTATTGGAGGTAAAACAATGTCGGGACGTGATAATAACAATAATGAACGTGGAAATTTTATGACGAGAGCGTTAAAAGGCGCAATTTTAGGCGCTGTTGCAAGCGTGTTTCTAATTGTGCTTGCATCTGTTGCTATGCTATATGGAATTATTGATGATAGTATTATTAATATTTTAACGCCATTTATAAAGGCAATATGCGCAAGTATTTCAGCGTTAATTGCGATTAAAGGATATAAAAATCATACTATGGCGCTTTCCATAATAAGCTCAATAATGTTTATAATTATATCATATCTTTTGTATTCTGCGCTTTCGGGTGAATTTATGTTCGGAACAAATCAGTTTATTGATATAGGTATTGGCGCATTTGCAGGAATAATAACTGCACTCGTATCAACTATGGTAAGTAAAAGATAATGAATATTTAAATGGGGGTCTTGTAAAAAACGACAGAATTATTTATAATTATATTATAAGTTAATTGAGTTTGGAAGATTAGCAGTAAATTTAATATTTTACTGCTTTTCGTATTCAGAGGTAAAATTATGCTGCGTTTTGAAAAGACGGAAAATACCTATAATATAGAAAATATAGATAAAATATGTGCAAATCATAAGGATATTTCTCTATGGACAGCGAGAATGCTTGTGAATCGTGGTGCGGATACATATGAGAAAATGAGAGCTTTTCTGTATCCAGATATAAAAAATATGGCTGATCCATTTCTGCTTAACGATATGGAAAAAGCGATAGATAGGATTCATAGTGCCGTTGAAAATAATGAACATATTTGCGTTTACGGAGATTATGATGTTGATGGAATTTGCGCAACATCTTTGCTTTTGCGTTTTTTATATAGAATAGGCGGAAACGCTACTTTTCATATACCATCGAGGCATTTAGAAGGCTATGGAATGAATAAAGAAGCTGTAAGAAAACTTGCCGAAGATGGAATAAAACTTATTGTTACCGTTGATAACGGAATTGTCGCATTTGAGGAAACTGAGTTGTGTAAACAACTTGGTGTTGATGTTATTGTAACTGATCATCATACTTGTCAGAATTCAATCCCTGATTGCGTAGCAGTAGTTGCGCATACAAGAAAAGATTGTAATTATCCCGATAATATTTGCGGTGCTGCAACAGCTTTTAAGCTTGTAAACGCAATGATGATTAAGTACTATCCTGAACTGCTTGATACGCTTGAAGAATATATACCGCTTGCTGGGCTTGCAACGGTGGCGGATGTAATGCCACTTTCAGGCGAAAATAGGATACTCGTATATCATACAATAAAACTTTTAAATACAGCAAAATGCGATGTTGGACTTAAAATGCTTGCAAGGGAGTCAAAAACATCGAATGGAGCATATAATGTGCATGATTTGTCGTTTGGGATTGCTCCAAGGTTGAACGCATCGGGTAGAATGGAAAATGCATCTATAGGCGTTGAGCTTTTTATTACTGATGATGAAGTAAAAGCATTACAGCTTTCAAAGAAGCTAAGTGAACTAAACGAACTCAGGAAAAAAGAAGAAAATGATATACTTAACGATGCACTTGAAATGCTAAAAGACCGTGATATGACGGATGAAAGAATAATAATTCTTTCGTCGGATAAGTGGAATCCGGGCGTCATCGGTATAGCCGCATCAAGAATTGCAGAGAGGTTCTACCGTCCTACAATATTGCTTTATGAGCATGATGGGGTGCTATCGGGTTCTTCAAGGTCGATAAAGGGTGTAAATATTTTTGATGCGCTAAATTCAACAGGTGATTTGTTCTTGAAGTTTGGTGGTCATGCGCTTGCAGCAGGGCTTTCACTTGAAAAAGATAGGATAGATGAGCTAAAGAAAAATCTTGAAAAATATATAAGAGAAAACATTAGCGATGATGTTTTTATTCCGGTTGAAAAATTTGAATTCGAATGCGAACTCAATGAAATTTCAAATGAACTCGTTTTTGATATTTCAAGATTGGCTCCGTTTGGCGAAGGAAACCCACAACCGATATTTGTTACAAGAAATGTGAAGTTAGGTTCGTTGAGGCGAATTGGCAAAGAAGCAAAGCATTTGAGCGCAACAGCGTTTAAAAACAATTGTTTTGTTGATATTGTAGCGTTCAATAAGGGTGAGATGATGAACGAGATACTCGATATGGATAAAGCAGATATACTATATACACCTGAATTGAACGAGTGGAACGGCATAGAACGCTTGCATATTAAAGTTCGTTCAATCGTAAATGCAAACATCGAAAACGCTATGGAATATACAAAAAATCATAAAAACAAATTTTATAGTGCATTTTGGAAAAATTTAATGTATAATAATATAGATAATGGCATTATGGATTTGTTTGAATTGAGTTATGTTTCATATATGTCATTTGATGAATTTATTGCGCAGGATGTTGCAGATAAAATAACAGGTTCGCTTGTTATCTGTTTTACGGGAAATGGAACATATGACTATATAAGAAAATATTCTGATAAATTTGTTTCCGATATCGTGTGGGAATGCAATAAAAACGATCAAACAGCATATAATACCGTTGCGTTTGCACCGATTATAGATAATATGAATGTAAGCAGATTTAGGCGAATATATCTGTATGATGGAGCATTATCATCAGGAATAATTGGAAAGATTCATAAGCTTGCGCCTGAAGCGCATATCTATGTTCCGTTAAAGGATGATTGGACAAGGTTTGAGAAAAGTTTTAGGCTGCTTGCAAACGAGTTTTATTTTGATAGGGATTTGATGATAAAGTTTTATTCATCCATAAAGAATATGCAGTCAAATAACCGAGTATATAATAAAACTGCAATCGAGGGCATGAAAAAAGCGACCGGTGAAGATGAATATAAGTGCCTGTTTGCATTGAATGTTTTTGTAGAGCTTGGATTTATGTCGTTAGATGAGAATGAAAATATTGTTTTCAATTATAATGCGGAAAAGAAAGAGCTTGACGAGAGTGAATCGTATGCGCTTATCAAGCATTTAAATAATTTTAATAAAAAATAAAGCAATTGCGGAGGTAAAGTTATGGAATTGAAAGACAAAATCAGAAGTATACCTGATTTCCCACAGAAAGGTATAATGTTTAGGGATATAACGACACTTTTGAAAGATAAAGAAGCGTATGATGAACTTATTACAAGCATAGCAGCAAGGCTCGAAGGCCTTGATGTAGATGTTGTAGTTGGTCCTGAAGCAAGAGGTTTTGTTATAGGCGCACCCGTAGCATATGCAATTCATGCTGGATTTGTTCCTGCAAGAAAGCCCGGAAAGCTTCCTTGCAAAGTAAGAAAATGTGATTACGGCCTTGAATACGGTACAAACACATTGGAAATTCATGAGGATGCAATTGTAAAGGGGCAGAAAGTAGCAATAGTTGATGATTTGCTTGCAACAGGCGGAACAGCACTTGCAGCAATAAAGCTTATTGAAGAAATGGGCGGAGAAGTTGTTGCAGCAGTATTTGCAATTGAACTTAACGACCTCAATGGAAGAAAAGTTCTTAAGGATTACAACGTAAAGACAATAATGAACTTTTAATTAAGCAATATAGAAAAGAGGAGGTGAGCTTATGGGCAATGTTGTAAATTCCGTAAATAAGGAAAAGGAACTCGTTGATAAAGAACGCATAAATAAAATTATAGAAATAATATCGCAAGAGCAACCGGAAGAATTCTATGGCGAACTCTATGCAAAATGTAAAAATACGTTTTCGGATGATGAACTTGCAGTGTTAAAAAGAGCAATAGCGTTTACAAAAAAAGTCCATGAGCACCAGCTCCGACAGTCGGGTGAACCATATTATGTTCATCCTGAAGCGGTCGCTATTATGCTGTATGATATGGGCATGGATAGCCATACTGTGCTTGCAGGACTTATGCATGATGTGGTTGAGGATGGCGATAATATTTCGGTAGACATTATTGAAGAATTATTTTCAAAAGATGTTGCCGATATGGTAAATGGCGTTACAAAGCTCACAAAGTCGGGTAACACAAACTTTATTACAAAGGAAGAGCAACAGGCTGAGAGCTTGAGAAAAATGTTCCTTGCAATAGCAAACGATGTAAGGGTCGTAATAATCAAGCTTGCCGATAGACTTCACAATATGAGAACGCTTGAATATTGTGATGAGGAAAAAAAGCGCAGGAAAGCTAAAGAAACGCTTGATGTTTATGCTCCACTTGCTCATAGGTTCGGAATGGGTGCTATTAAGTGCGAGCTTGAGGATATTTCCTTCCAATATCTGATGCCTGAAGAATACGAAAAATTAAAGAATGAAATTGAAATCGGTCATGCAGAAAGGGTAGAAATACTTGAAAAAGCTATGGACACGATAAAGAGAAGCCTTAAAGTTGCTAATATTGAAGCGCAAATAAACGGAAGACCAAAGCACCTTTATAGCATATATAGAAAACTTAAAAGGCAAAACTGTACATTAAACGATATATATGACTTGATAGCAGTAAGAGTAATCGTAAATACTGTTAGGGAATGTTATGATACATTAGGAATAGTTCATTCCTTGTGGCGACCTGTTCCGGGAAGATTTAAAGATTATATTTCTACACCTAAACCTAATATGTATAGGTCGATACATACTACATTATTCGGCGAAAAGGGTATACCTTTTGAAGTGCAAATAAGAACGTATGAAATGCATAGGATGGCTGAGTTTGGTATCGCATCGCACTGGATGTATAAAGAGGGCAGGAAAGATACAAGCGACCTTGATAATAAGTTTACGTGGCTTAGACAAGCACTCGAAGAATATGATGATACAGCGAGCACGAAGGAATTTATAGATAGTATTTGTCGTGACTTTTTCAGCGATTATGTATTTGTTCTTACCCCGAAAGGTGAGATAATCGACTTGCCGATTGGTTCTACACCGCTCGACTTTGCGTACAAGATTCATACTAACGTTGGTAATAAAGCGCATCACGCAAAGGTAAACGGAAACATTGTCAAGTTTGATTATAAACTTAAAACGAACGATGTTGTTGAAATAGTAACGTCAGCATCGCAGGCAGGTCCAAGCCTCGATTGGCTCAAGTTTGTTAAAACACAGCAGGCAAAGTCGAAGATAAAACAATGGTTCAAGAAATCAAATAGAGATGATAATATTGAGCGTGGCAGAACAATGCTTGAAGAAGCCGCTAAACGCAATAATTATCAGCTAAGCGAGTTTACAGAAAATCGAGAGCTTGTAGATGAATTGCTTAAAAGACATAATCTTAACGAACTCGATGAC
>CADBRR010000153.1 GCA_902797145.1 uncultured Eubacteriales bacterium
AGCGCTTTCACCTACTGTTTCAATTAAGCCTTCAGCAATAGATTGCATAATTATACCTATACAAGCCTGCTTAAAATAAACCATATCAACCGAACCGTCATCTTGGATGTAAAACGATTTAAAGCTTTCCATTTCATCATACAGGTTTTCATAATCAAACATATAAATATTCTTTATAACATTTGAAAGTTCCTTCATAAAATATGTAAGAACTATTTCCTTATACTTAAAAGAAGCGAAATTACCATAACTTATCCATTGAGGTTCAGTTATTGGTAACGGTTCTAATTTGTTTTTCTTCCTTTCTTTATTGGTGTTGACCTGTTTGATATAAAGAGGATTAGAATAACGAACGGTATGTGCATTATGAAATTCATTATTGTTATCAGAATAATCAATAAAATCTTTGGTTGAACAATATCCGTTTGCGGAGATAAAGTTTTCGACTCTTTGAGGTATTTGAGGTATTTCAATTGCTCTGATCGCTTCATCCTGCTGGAATTTTTTGTAAATAGTTATAATCTTGATTGCAGCGATAATAATTAAAGTCAGCAGTATAAATAGTGCTGTCAGACCATGCAGTATATGGCCTTCTTTGAATTCATCGACCATAGCTACAATATATGCAAGAAATACCAAGATTGCACAAACTACTCCCGCCTTTTCATTTATTTTGAAACAAATAAATATTAGGAAGCTCCATGATGCCATTAAGAATAAATAGCTAAATAAAAATGGAACAGAAAATATATCGCAAAACAGTAAAGCTTCATCTTCAGTTTTTGTGGCAGATTCCTGAGCTGCCATTACATATAATAGATTATTCACACTACATCTCCTATTTGTTGGATAATGCTAGAACCTGCTTTTCAACATATGAGGTGATTTCAATCTTCTCACCTTCAATGCCACGCATATTAAGCATTGCTTGTTTAATCTCTTCAGGAACGTCGTTTTCATTAATATAGCTTTGTTCTATGACGGTATCCTTTCTCCATTTACCGCCAGGCAGCTTAGAATAGTTTTCAGACATATTCTTGAAGCCCGCACCAATACGTTTGATAAAAGTCTCAGAACCTTCAACAACAACGTTTAGAACAGATTTTATCTTTTCAGCAGCTTTGGCGAGCCATTGAATAATGTTCTTCCAGTAAGCGTGGATAGCTTTTCCTGCAAGTGCACCAACCGCAGCAACAATTAATAATGTACCTATCATAATTATTTACTCCTTTTCCGGTCTTGTGACCTTAAATTTTTCAGCTTTATTCCTTAATGATGATAGTTTTTCTTGTGTTTCAGAATCTTTGGCAAATTCAGATATACCCATCTTCTGGGTTATAGAACTTTTGATCCATTTATCATCGCCAGTGCTCTTTTGGCTGTACAGAACAATGTTCATTACAACGTTTTCCGGATCATTTTCAGGTATCTTTATCTCGCATTCGCCGCCAGCCATAATAACACCTTTTTTCTTTTCCTCTTCCAGCATATAATTATCTATTTGCCGGCTGAGCTGTTCTGTGAACTGTGTATATGTTATCGGAGTCTTTTCAGCAGTTTTTCCTTTGCTGTATAAAAAGCCAAGAACACCTGTAACAACCGCTCCGATACCAACAATGGGCAAAATACTCATTTTTTTCCTCCTTTTATCGGTGATTCAATATTGAATTCAACTCTCTCTTTTAGCAGCTTTCTCAGCATTGAAAGAGTTGTTCCGTCTTGAACAAATTCACGGTAATTGAAGCGACTTTTTATTTTTCTTTCAACTACCTTTTCATTTCCTTCTTCATGATAATACAGAACAGATATTACGATCAGGAATGTATTCCTTGTAAATTCATCTTCATTGACTGTTGATGAAATATTACATTTTCCACCATAATAGCTATGTTTTTTGTCGTTGCAGAAGGACAGAATTTCCTGATCTATCATGCCGTTGTAATATTTAAGAAAAGAATCCCATGTAAAGTGTTCCGGGCTTTTCTTCTCTTTTTTTATCAATCCCATTTTCCCCTCCTTATTTTAGAGCAAGTTCTAATTCTTCTGTCATATCAAGTGGAGTCCCAGGCGTCATTCGTTCCTTTATTTCGTCAGGAATCTCAGATGGGCTGATCTCTCTTGAAACTGTAGTTTTTTGCCATTGCTTTCCATTATAGGAATAATTATCTGAGATCTCATTGTTTACTCCAAGCTTTTCACCAACAAAGGTTTTGCAGCCATATACAACGCCATCGACTTTGTCCTCTATCATAGCTGGTATCTGCTGAAGCCATTCAATAAATGAAAAACGGAATTTTTCGATCAGCGTCAGTATTCCCTGAGCGACCGTTTGAATAACAAATTCCTTTACTACACTAAAAAGAATCATTTTATATCCTCCTCATTTTTACTTGATTTTTCCCTTATTGATAGCGGAACATCCTTTTCGTCCACAATCTCGCTTTTCGTTATTACAGCTTTTGCTGAACCTGTGTTTGCCTTTTTGCTTGCGGCAATACTTTCTATGGCAAGCTTGAAATCGCTTTCAGACACCACATCAACATTGTTCTTGGCGGCATTAAGAGCAGCTTTCATAACAGCTGTAGATATGTCGCTTCCGCTCAAGCCTCCGTGTTCTTCTGCAAGTTTATGGATATCTACATTCACGGGCATCTGAGACGGGATATAATGCTGCCACAGCTTCTCTCTGAGCTCAGCATTTGGCAGTTCAAACCGAATATGATAATGGATACGCCGCATAAAAGCAAAATCATAATTACTAATGAAATTTGTAGCAAATATAACCATTCCTTCATAAGAATTAAGCAATGTCAGCAAAACCGAACGAGTCTGATTAACGCTTACATCAGTGGCGCTGCTCATATCGGTAACACGCTTGCTTAGTAGAGCATCTGCTTCATCAAAGAATATGATTTCATCCTTGTTGGCTGGATCACTAAAGAGCTTAGAAAGATTTTTACT
>CADBRR010000154.1 GCA_902797145.1 uncultured Eubacteriales bacterium
GATTTTCGAAAACACAGCAGTAATTGCAATAATATTTGCAGTAATATTTATAGTAATAATTAAAGTCCTTTTCTCTTCGTCCGATAGAGATAATGGCGATAATAATCAAGGCGGACAGCACTTTACGCAAAACAACTTTTATTGGTGGTAATGCGTATCTAAACAGAGTTCTTGTAAAGGCGGCATTTGATGCCGATAAATATAAATAATTGTGACTATAGGATAAAATGGCATAAAAGCATAACATATAGGCGAACTGCGTTAAGTGCAGTTCGCCGTTTTGTTTAGTCGATGCAATTCAATCGTCAATAATAATTGACATAATTTTGTCTATTTCTTTTACCGCATTATGCTTCCTTATTGTATGGCTTATAAAAATAATTAAAATCTAAGGAGAAAAACAATGGCTCAAAATCTTTCAATTTATGTAAATCCCAACTTCAACCTTTATGAATTTTGCAATAGGCTTGCAGAATTATATCGTGCAAAGGGTTATAATGCCTCAGTTATAAATGTAGGCGCAAGCATAATGATTAATTTTGAAAAGAACACGGGCGGAATAAATATGTTGCTCGGTATGGGCGAAAGCATAAAGGCTACTTGCTCGGTAATTAACGGAATGCTTACAATCGTATATACAAATGCTGAATGGACAAGCAAAATAATAGGGCTTGCTGTAGGTTGGTTTCTTTGCTTGGTTCCGTTTATAACAGCTATTATTGGTTGTATAAATCAGTCGAATCTTCCTAAAAATATTTCAAATGATGCAACAATGTTGATTTCGGGAATGTAATTAAATAATTATAAACAGCGGAAAGCCTTACGACTTTCCGCTGTATTTTTTATACTTGCTTCCCTTATTAGTTAGCTACATAGGGCAACAATGCAACCTGGCGTGCACGCTTGATTGCAACTGCAAGTTCACGCTGATGTCTTGCGCAAACACCGCTCATTCTGCGAGGCATAATCTTGCCGCTTTCTGTAACGTGCTTACGAAGTCTTGCTGTGTCCTTATAGTCGATATGATCAAGCTTGTCTACACAGAATGCACAAACCTTACGTCTTGTCTTACGGGGACGGGGTCTCATTTTGCGTTCTTCCATGTTCAAACTCTCCTTTACATATTATTTTGATAAATTGTTTGCTTTCCGTTTATTATTAGAACGGAAGTTCATCGTCATCTAAATCCTTGAATTCATCGGGCATTTCAACAACAGGCGGCTGAGTAATTGCCGAAGCATTGCTGCTCTGATTGGGCTGACTCTGATAATTAGGCGTCTGATAATTCGACGTCTGATAATTCGGTGTCTGATAAGGTGTTGCACCGTTATCCTGAGCACGTGGCGAGAGAAATTCTATCTCATCTGCCGCAACTTCAACAGTTGTGCGCTGAACGCCATTCTTATCCTCATACGTCCTAACCTGCAATTCTCCGCTTACAAAAACTTTCTTACCCTTTGTAAGATACTTTGCGCAGTTTTCACCAAGCTGACGCCATGCAACTATGCGGAAAAAGTCCGTCTGCCTCTCACCATTCTGTGATGCAAAACGGCGGTTTACCGCAATATTGAACGTGCATACGCTCGTGCCTGTCGGTGTTACACGCAATTCCGGGTCAAATGTTAAGTTGCCTATCAACATTATTTTATTCATATCGTTGCTCCTGTTTCACTCTTGATTCAAAGATTTTTTCTTTTACTTTCAACAATTATGCTTCACGACGGATAATCAAGAAGTTATTAAATACGTTTTCATCGTTTCTGAGATTACGTTCGAGTTCTCTGGGAAGCTCAGGTGCTGCCTCAAAATTAACGAGAACATAGTATCCTTCTGTCTTGTATTCGATAGGATATGCCAAACGGCGCTTGCCCCATACGTCTACATTTTCGATTGTTCCACCATTAGCTGTGATGATTCCTGAAAACTTTTCAACTACTGTCTTGTACTGTTCGTCTTCGAGAACGGGCTTGATGATGTAAAGGACTTCATACTTGTTCATTCTTTTCACCTCCTTATGGTCTCTACGGCCACGCAAAAACGCATGGCAAGAAGTATTAGCAATTTATTATAACTTATTTTTTCCAATATTGCAATAGCTTTTTGAGATTTTTTTAGTTTTCGTTTGTTCCTCTAACGTGGTTGTACATTTTCCTAACATCGTCATTCATATTAACAGGCTCGATAACAATATCCGAATGTTCTTTTGCAAACACTGAGAATATCTGGTGTGCAAACCCCTGCCCTATCCACTCGACATCCTCAAAATCGAGATATACATATTTAAACTCATCAAGCCTCATACATAACCTTTTTGCCTGAGCGCGTGACATAGGCGATTCATCAAAATAATTTTTGATTATAATTTTCGTTTTTATAAAATCGCCCTCTTCATCTTCATACTCATTAAACACGCTTGCAGCAGTTTTTTGCGTATGGTTTGAAAGCGTTATATATATGAGCGTTCCATTTTCCGAATTATTTGAATTATCGGTTACCATATTCCTATCGAATTTTTTATGTGAAAACACCTTCCCTGATGAAAATATAACAAATTCATCAGCCATTCTGGAAGAAAAGAAAATTCCTTCACCCGAATGATGCACATTATCAGTCGTAAGCTTTCCTTTGAACAGTTCGCCTATTGCCTCATCTATCGACTCATAATCAAAATAATCCTTAATTTTATTGAATATCCCGACTCCATCATCATGAATTTTCATAACTGTTTTTATGGCATCTACGCTAATTGATATTGAAAGTTTCTCACACATAGAATGGTCAATTACATTGTTCACCATTTCGCTAAATATATAGCTCCATATGCTCCTCACATTCTGTGCAAGGTGTGAAATTCTCGGCTTTATGTAATTTATATATATTTTATCCTCGCTTTCAAGCTCGCCCTTGCTCCTATAAAGCGATATATTCGTTTCGTTTTTAATAAGTTCGTATTCGCCACGCTTGATTTTCCTTATAGCTAAGTTTTCTTCAAGCTCATCAATATACTTGTATATCGTTCTTGGTGTCGTCATATATATATCGCAAACTTTCTTGACAAGTGATTTTTCCTTTTTATCTATATTTTCAAGTAGATATAAAATTATCTCCTGCTTTTTATTTTCGGGGAAACTCATACTAACACCTCCAATATGATTCTAACATTTATTATATTCATA
>CADBRR010000155.1 GCA_902797145.1 uncultured Eubacteriales bacterium
AGCGTCGATGGATTACTTTATGCCGGTGGATGAGGCGGTAAATGCTAAGGTCTATATTATTGATGATGTGGATCATGTTACTATGCTGTTGGCGGAGGAGTACTGAAAAGGAAAAAATCACAGTCGGGGGGCTGTGATTTTTTTGAGTGAATCAGTATTTTTCTGATGAGACGATTGATCTTCGTATCTGCCAAATAACACTAAACTCAGTCTAATAACTCCCATTTTACTATCTATAGACATGAAACAAGAATATTAGATTGGGCTAACGTATTTGTAATTTATCATGGATCTGGTGCCAGGTATCAGGATAATTAATTGAGAGCAATATGTGCTAAAAAATAAATAGAATGCTTTTTCTCAAAGGCAGTAAATGAATTTATGTGAAGTGTTTTCTTTTGTCCAAAATAATTCCCCACAAATTTAAGATAATATGGTATAATATAATCAACGTAATTTATAAGAAATACTAAATAATATCTTGACGATTAAACGGTTTAGTGTTATAATTAACATGTTATATTATGTCCTAATGGCAAAATTTGTTGATTTTCGACATAATACTAACAGTTAGCGCATCTAACTTGTCACTTTTGACGTTATTGAGCTTATAACTAAGCAGAGATTTATTATATAAAAAGGAGATTTTTGGATGATAAATGTACCGTGGGATCTGGAGGAGGTTATTCCTCTGGTTGATGTATGCGCTCGACGTGAAAGTGGAGAATTGGATGGGAAGAATTTTACAAAAGAGCTTCAACGTATTTCGTTGCTATTAAATCGAAGAGCTGACATTTTAGGTATAGTTCATGATGAAAAATTCAGAAATTACAGTGGAATAAGAAAACAATTCTATTTCAGGGTGCTGGTTGCATTTACTGATGGTGAAAAAGGATCCAGCAACGGACACCCAAGAGAAATAGATTATCAGGCTGTAAAGTTATACAGAGAAAAACGTGAAGTGTTTAATAATATGCTAAATGACTTTTATCAGAAGTATAAATAACAATGTAAGGAGGGATTAGATGATCACATATTTTTGCAAAAAGTGCAATATCACCACAGCTAGGTCAGAATGTGATCTATGCGGTGAAAGAACGTCTTTGACCTCTAAACTTTATTGGTGTGAGAACTGTAATGTTCCAACATATCACGAGGTATGCCCTAAGTGTGGCAGTAAGGGCTTCTATTTTTCTACCGATGCACGACCTGTTTTTCCTGAGGAACGTCTTCTTATTGAATCTGTGCTTGGTAAGCCAATGAAGTTCTATGGCCATTCAGTTTGGAATTCAAATGGGATCTATTTTGTTGATGGCAAGAAAATAAAATTCAGCATTGAAAGTCTTTCATCTGAAGATCCTGAGAAGATAAGGAATATTATAACTGAACATAAAACCGAAAATTCTTATGATCACTTTAATGATAACATAAAGACGTTTATAGAAGTCAATAAGCTTAGGTATAATGATATTTCATCTGAGGCTATGAGCTATATTGTCAAAGCTTCTGAGGGATACGATCCCACTTCGATGTTTGTGTCATTTTCAGGAGGCAAGGATTCTACTGTTACAAGCCACCTAGTAAGAACAGCTTTGAGCAATCCAAGCATCATACATATTTTTGGTGATACTACTCTTGAATTACCTGATACTATCGAATATATAAAACGTTTCAAGCAGGAAAATCGCAAAACTCCAATGCTTTCATCAAGGAATGATCAGCAGGATTTTTTTGAATTGTGTAAAGAGTTCGGACCTCCTAGCAGAATGCTGCGTTGGTGCTGTACCATTTTTAAGACCGGTTTTATCAGTAAGCGTATCGATAGCACGTTTAAAAATAAAAAATCTATACGTACGTTTTATGGTATCAGGCGTAATGAATCAAAAAGCAGAAGCACTTACAGTCGTGAAGATAATAGCCCGAAAATAAGTAAGCAGAAGGTCTCTTCACCAATCATAGACTGGATGGACTATGATATATGGCTGTACATATTAACGACCGGAATTGACTTTAATGATGCTTACCGATTTGGATATTCAAGAGTTGGATGTTGGTGCTGTCCAAACAATAGTAGGTGGTCACAGTTTCTTCTCTCTATCTATTATCCTGAACTGAATGCTAAATTCACTAAGATCATCTATGATTTTGCAGTAAAAATGGGAAAAACCGATCCCATGGAATATGTTACCAACGGCGGCTGGAAAGCTAGGTCTGGAGGTGCCGGAATTGATCGAAGCAAGAATGTTGCAATTGAATTCAAGCCTTGTGCGACTGACGAAAGCAGCTTTAATTATGAATTGAATAAGCCTATAACAGAACAGTTCTATGAGTTTTTTAAACCATTCGGGATTCTTAATTTTGATATGGGGAATAAGCGGTTGGGTGAGGTTTTTGTGCTTGATTTCAAAACCAACGAGCCTTTGCTAAAGCTTCAAGGTCGTATCGGCTCAAATACGCTCAGGATCACTATTCTTAAGAGACCTGTCGCCAAAAGAACTAAGACCGTTGAGATAGAGCTGAAATTCAAATCACAGATCACAAAATACCAGCTTTGCACAGGCTGTCATGCTTGTGAAACTGTTTGTAAACATGGAGCAATAACACTTGAAAAAGTTCCTGATACAGTAAGTGATTATCTGTATCATATAGATAGTACAAAATGTATAAGATGTGCAGAGTGTATATCTCATTATCAAGGCGGTTGTTATATGCGTCGTGTCTTACTTCCAAGAGGAAAGGACTATAAAGGAAAATGAGTAATAATGAATTGAAATATAAGATAAAAGGCAACGAATCTTTCAGTATTCGTGAAGGATGGCTTGCCAAAGGTCTTTTTGCGCTTGAAAATAACAAATATGTCTTTTCTGAGGAAACCGCTATGGACATTCTCGGGGTCGGCAGTAAAATGGTAAAATCCATAAAGTACTGGCTCCTCGCTTCGCATCTTGTCGAAGAAAAGAGAGAGAAGAACGCTAAGCATAGTTTCGTTCCAACAAAGAATTTCGGAGAAGTTGTAAAAAAATATGATCCATACTTTGAGGATGTTTTCACTTTATGGATTATTCATTACTATATTACAACGGATATTGAATTCAACACTGTATGGAACTTGTTTTTCAACCGTTTTAACGTTACTGACTTTACAAAAAATGCAATGGTAGACAAGCTCGTTGACGAGTGTAACAAGATATATGACAAGGGGAACAGCCTTTATAATTCTATAGACTCTGATTGCGGTGTTCTGTTGAAAATGTACACCTCATCAGATGAAATTGTCACTGATCCTGAAGAAAACCTTACCTCTCCATTTTCCGAGTTAGGTCTTGTTGCAAGAGGTTCAGAAAGAAGCAGCTATATGAAGGTAAAACCATTGTATAGCAAACTTGACAGACTTGCTGTTCTCTACGTTATTACTACGAATCTTCCTGAAGATAAAATAAGCGTAGATATTGATACGCTGTTGACTCAAGAAAATAATATAGGCAAGGTATTTAATCTTGATAGAAACATGATAAACGAATACCTTGACAGGCTACGGCAGGAAGGCTTCATAGAGCTGAACAGAACAGCCGGTCTTGATATGGTGTATATCAGCCAAAAACTATCTCCTACCGAAATACTTGAAATCTATTATACGCAAAATGAAACAGAGGTGTAATTAATGAAGTACAACAATTTTATTGGCTCAAATAATAATTTTCAAACCTCTGTAAATTTACAGTATGACCTGAATAAAGCAGAAAAGATCAGTGGATATATTCCTACTACTCAGTCGCTCTCTATCCTAAAAAGATATCTTAATGCCGTTTGCAGCGATAACAATAATGAAGACAATGCAACTGTTCTTATAGGACCTTACGGTCGTGGAAAGTCACATTTGTTGCTTGTACTTTCTGCAATTTTGTCATATAATGCAGAAAGTCCCGTGATTTCAGAATTATCGCAAAAACTTACTGCTGCTGATAGTTCAATCGGAGAGTTACTAAATGTTTTTTACGATAAAAACAAACCCTATCTTCCAATAATAATCAACAGCAATCACACCGACATAAGGGCAACATTTTATATGCAGAGAGGAGAGCAATCTGTGGCGCATATTATCGCTTATAAGATCATATTTGATATCTTTGGTAGGGCTGTGAAGGTTCTTGGTCGCATTTTTCACTTCGGTTTTAAATGCTTTAAAAGTAGTATCATCAGTTATATTACAAGGAGAGAGATTTGCTTTTTCAAAATAGAAACGATAAAATGGAACCATTTTTTCTTTATCTTTCTTCTTCATAGATTCCAGTTCAGTTATGGTAACTGTATTTCCGTTTATATCATACCCGAATTCAGAACCAACATTTTTCTTTTTTACTATTTTAGGAAAGAAAGAATTCAAGTATTTCACAAAATTGAGGCGTGATGAGATAGAAGAGGAATATTTTTCCATGAAGCGGCATAAGTCCATATACTCCTTCATATCTTTTTCCGTATATTTTTTCGAAGCATCTGGTTTGAACACTTCCTCACGTGTACCGATAAGAAGTGTTCTCAGATCGATTTTCTTTCCAGGCAGAAATTCTATCTCATCAGTTTCTTTCATATTTAGCTTTGGAAGAATAAATTCCAAATACTTATCTCTCATTTTTTTATGGAACCACGATTTAATTTTGATCATTGGTGAGTGCCTCAACTTTCTTTTTCATTATTTCAAGTTCTTTTTTTGTCTTTGCAAGTTCATCATCTTTTTGTCTTAATTCGGCTCTCATCAAAGCGACCTTATTATCTTCTTTTGTTTCTTTATCCATATCATGGTACATAAAGAACTCCTGCTTCAGCTTAGCACGCAGGTATACATCACCGACAGTTTCGATATACTTCATGAGTTCTTTGTCACCGCATTCCATAAGTTTAGTATCATTTACTTTTGTTTTTTTCTGATCATTCTTATGGATAGCTTTTACTATATCTTCAAGCATATTCTTGGCAAAAGCCCCTATACCTGTATCATCAATAAAAAACGAATTCTGATACAGAGAAAATATATTAGCTGCGAAGGTCTCTTTGCATTCTTCACATTTTACGGGAATTATTTTTCCTGCGTCATCTTTTTTCAGCAAAAGCGTGTTCTGTCTGGGTATATCCGAAAGCATTATGGGGGAATGTGTGGCAATGATTATCTGAACGTGCGTGCCGCTTTTAGCGATGTTTTTCTCCACAAATTTCAGAAACTGCTCAAAATATATGCGCTGCCATTCTGGGTGAAAAGCTACCTCTGCTTCATCAAGCATGATGACTGCATTAGGGGCTATATTGTACGATATTTGGTCTTCCGACATATAAAAACCCTTATTTGATTTCAACAGTATATGTTCCAATTTGCCGAACTGATTTAATAGTAAGGTCTCACCTGAGGAAAGTCCCCATGAGAAAGAAAGGAAATCTACCACTCTTACACACTGTTTATATTTTTCAAGAAATGTATCTATTAGTTCTGTATTTTCAGTGGGTATTATGATTGTGTTAGAATCAGTAGGAATACTTTCAAAATTTTCTTCTTTTGATATGAATTCCTGAAAGTAGTCCATAAAATCAATATAGTTTTGGGCATTTATAGAAATACTACTGAGAGTTTTTTTTGCATCATTATTATACTGCAAATCATGATATTTCTGATTGTTTTCCAGAATCTTATTAAGTAGTTCATATACGAAATCCCATGCATTTATCGTATGCGAAAACTGATATATATTTTCTATCATATTGAATAGATGTTTTCCTTCATCTTTATCATAACTGAATACATGTTTAAGTGAAGAGATGATATTCATAAGGATAGCAGTAGCATATTCATCTTTAATTGTAACTTTTTTTAATTTACCAAATTTCATAAAGTCTTCAAAGTGTTCTTTGGCTTCTTTCTCTAATTTTGTCTTCTGATAAGCTGTTTGTTCTTTTTTATTACTATTTATTCGAGAGTATAGATCAATATAGGAATTTTCATCATAACTCAAATCAATATTCAAATATGGCGGAAATTTGATTTTGAACCTTTCAACATATTCACGACCGTTAGATAAAAATGCCAGCTGCCATTCATTTATCCTGTGGATATATCTTAGTATGGGATTGTCAAGATGACCTTCCTCGTTACCCGAAATTGTTTGATTATACAAGATAGAAGCAAACGACAGGTCATCATCTCCGTATTCAGATGCTGTGTACTGGCTCATATTGAACATCTCGGTCAAGTAAATATATCTAACATATTTGTTCAGAAAAAAAACATCTCTGATAGGCTCACCTATGAACATTTTTACAAATTTGCCTCTTTCACATCGTTTGGAAAATAACTTAAGTGAATTCGTTATGGGATCTTTATCATCGAACGCTCTTGTAAGATAAAAAGTTGTATTCAACTCATATATAATAGCACATTCTGTTAGTAATTTGTCAGGTGATTTTAAACTCTGTATAAATCTCAATAAGCTCGTTTTACCTATACCGTTCTGACCCACTATCGCTGTAACATCAATGTTCTTCCCGAAAAAATCTTCTATATATTCACTTCTGTTATCTTTGAAAGATACCGACCCATATTCACCATCAGCGGGATCATATTTGAATTCATATTCAGACGAAAAGTTTATTCCCTGATCTTTAAATCCACGATAGTCTTTGAACCAGATGTAATGGATCGTAATTTTCATGTTTTTTTCGTTCATTTATGTATTCTCCCTGTATTGTAGAAATATAGCAAAATATATAATTATTATAACATATACTTCACAAATTTTCAATATCAGAATGAATAAAGTTATAGTATTTACTGTGAAAACACTATTCTCTCCCTTGCAATTACACTGAGAATAGTGTATAATGTAAAAAAATACATATGTCCGATACATGCAAACGAAAGGTGAGTATGATACACTTACCTTTCGTTTCTACGCAGAACGATGTATGAAATCGGTTCTGTCTTTTATAACGAAATCCATAGGTCAGTAGGCTATAACATGGGCATCTGCCTAAATCCCAATAATACAGCTTTTCAAGAGGCAATA
>CADBRR010000156.1 GCA_902797145.1 uncultured Eubacteriales bacterium
AATAATGTTAGATTTTAGCGAACAACGAACACTTGCATTTGCTAAAATCTATAAGGAGGTTATCACAATGGAGGGTATATTTGGAAAATTCATAGAGGAAAGGCGAAAAAGCTTTGGTATAACGTTGAGAGGACTCGCCGCCGAGCTTGACATTGCGCCAGCATTTATGAGCGATATAGAAAAGGGGCATCGCTATCCACCTGCAAAAGAAAAACTGTATCAACTTGCTGAGGTTCTGAAACTTAGTGCAGAGGACAGAGATAAAATGTTTGACCTTGCAGCAAGTGAACGTGAGAATACTGTATCTTCTGATCTCTCGGATTATATTATGGGCAATGACAAAGTTCGTGTCGCCCTTAGACTAGCCAGAGACAGCGGTGCACAAGAAAAAGAATGGCAGAAAGTGATAGAGATGCTCGAAAAAGAGAGCAAAGGAGACAGCAACGATTGATTTACTATGATTATTCACCTAATCAGCTCGAAGAAAAGGCAACAGAACTGCTCAGAAAATTTGACAGCTCATTATTAGAGAAGCCTAAAATGATAGACGTTTACGCAGTAATAGAAAAATGCCTCGATGTACCTTATGACTGGAAGTACATAACGCCTGATCAATCTATCCTTGGTGCGACTGCCTTTACTGATGGGTATATGTATGTTTGGGACAAGCCGTATTATGAAAATGGTATGCTGCCTAAAAAGATTTTCCTTGAAAAAGGCACTATCCTCATAGATAGCACGCTGAATGAGGGAAAAGACCGAGGACGAGAAAATTTCACCGTGATACATGAGGTGTTTCATCAAGTTCTTCACAAAAGATGCTTTGCTAACTCTAAGGCTGACTATACTCATGCTACAACTGCAAAAGCTCTTGGAAGCATGCGTAAGCCTAAAACTGATATCGAAATTATTGAGTATCAGGCTAATTCATGTGCGGCATATTTTCTTATGCCGAGGTATGCTGTTTTGTCAGTATACGATAAATTCGCCTCGACTACGATTTCAGCAAGCAGTAGGCAATCGTGGGCGATAGCCTATAAAATGGCTCCGGATTTCAATGTTTCGGCGACTGCAATGCACTATCGCCTTGAAAAGCTAAAAAAGTTTATATAATATTTCTCGGGAATGCGAAAGTGTTCCCTATAAAATAAAAACTATGTTAGAAAAATGCGAACAAGCGAACAAAAATAAAAAAAGAGGTGATTTAGGTGTCAGAGATTTATCGTTGTTCCGAAAAATGTCCAATCAATAAGAAGTGTTTTGTGATAAAAACGCTTAGCAAACTTCAATATCCAATCAAGGTATTACTTAAATGCCCTGCAAATCATAATAAAGATATTGCTGTGACAATCGGCGGAGATAGTCCACCGTAAGTATGTAAGAAAAATCATATAGACTTGCAAACAAACCGCTTTGACGTGTTAAATTGCAGATATTAGAACAAATACGTCCTATTTCTGCAATTACGTTAATGCGGTTTTTTATAAAAAATATTTAATCTTTATAAGGAGTGTGATATAATAATGAATATACGTAAAGGTATCAAGGATGTATGGTGGAGACCGTACATGGTATCAGGTGCGAGATTTTCGGCTAACGATATTCCGTTCTGTCCGACTACTGCAACCGAAATGCCTGCACTTATCCTCACCTACAAGGAAGCTAAAGAGATGTACCGTAAGGAGATGCGCAGACACAACAAGGACTTTATGAGCCTTGCCTATGTGTGCTTCTACGCTGATGACGGCGATTTCGACTCTTTTAAAGGTATCTGGTTTCGTAGCAGTCACGCTTACAAGGTGCTGAGACACTTCGCTGGCATTATCACTCCCGACTTTTCGCTCTATCAGGATTTCCCTCTGCCGCTGAAGCTGTGGAATGTTTACCGTATGAGAGCTTTCGGCTACTGGTTCGGTACACTCTGCGGTCACGCTGTTATCAACAACGTCCGTTGGGGTACTCCCGAAACATACTGGTACTGCTTTGACGGCATACCTGAAAACAGTGTTGTCGCTATCGGCACTGTTGGCGGAAGTCCCCGTAAGCTCGAAGATCGTGAACGCTTTGAGGAGGGGCTGAGAGAATTAGTAAGGAGACTTCACCCTCATACTATCATCGTATACGGCTCGGCTAATTACAAGTGTTTCAAGAAGCTTGAAGAACAGGGCATAACGATTCTTGCCTATCCCAGCAAGACAAACAAGGCGTTTGCAGGGAGGGCTAAGTAATGAGTAAACCGAGTAGTGGATATTTTACTAATACGCGCGGTGCAGCAAAATCTCTTATTGCTGAAGTTCAAGCTCGTGGTGATAAAATTACTTCAGATGATGTTATTGGCATTGCTAAAGATAAGAGTGGAAAGATAATATGGCTTGAAAGAGGCACTTTAGATGGCAAACCAAGTGGCTTAAAGCACATACTTGTTGCACATGAAGATAATTTCAATAGTAAGGGTATTGCAACAGCAGATATAGCAGATTTTGTTTTAACTGCCGTAACGAAAGGTGAAATCATCGGCTATCAGGGAAAAGGAACAGGTCGTCCGATTTATAAAGTAACCTATAATGGCAAAGAATACAAAGTGGCGGTTACTGTTGGGAGTAACGGTTATATCGTCGGTGCAAACCCACGATCTTAAAGGAGGTTAGAACAATGTTGAAGAAAATCAGGCTTTTGCTTGAATATGGTTGCTATCCGGTTTGGCTGTATGATGAAAACGGAGATGTAATTGATACTTTGTTACCAGAGGAATTGCGTGACGATATCGAATTAGATTCTAAATTCGACGATCTTCAATCGAGATACGATGCGTTATTCATAGATAATGCACATGAGTTTTCATTTATCGGGTTCAAAAGTGCAGAGGAGCGCAAGAGATTCTGTTCTGATTGGGAAAATACTGTCAATGAGCTTGTCGATAAACTTAATGGCAAGTACCCTGTTCAGAACGATGTCAGCTTAGACAACATTTGAATTATGTAGAGTGCTGAAATATACTCGGCACTCCTGTACCATGCGTCCAAATAAAGCTGATACTGATATGCAGTGGACGTTATTTGAGTTATTTGGAGCAAAATGATATGATAAATAAAGACACTGCGGCTGCAATTGCATACTTAGCTATTGCAGATTTAGTTGGACGTGACTACTTTCTCAAACACTTTGATGATATTTGCCAAAAACTACAAAGGAGGTAGCAAAAGATGAATGAGCAGCTTTACGCAATCACAAATGAGCTTTTCAGCCGAAATGCT
>CADBRR010000157.1 GCA_902797145.1 uncultured Eubacteriales bacterium
CGAAGCCGTAACAAAGGGAATACGAGGCGACAGGGAAATGAAAGACAGCGGAATAGAATGGATAGGCGAAATCCCCAAAGAGTGGGAGATAAAAAAAGGCAAATGGATATTCAAAAAAAGATTCGAATGTGGTAACGACATAAATTTAGAGTTACTTTCGCCAACGCAAAAATATGGAGTTATACCTCAAACTTTATATGAAGAGTTATCTGGTGCAAAAGCAGTCAAAATTGATTTATCCATTGATATTTCAAAATTTAGAACTATTCATAAAGGTGATTTTTGTATAAGTTTGAGAAGTTTTCAAGGTGGATTTGAATACTCGGATTATGAAGGTGTTGTATCAGTGGCTTATCAAGTGTTTTTTTCAACCAAAAGCATTTGCACAAAATATTATAAATATTTGTTTAAAACGCAAATCTTTATTGATAAGATAAATTCATTCACATTGAGCTTTAGAGATGGGAAAAATATATCTTATGATGATTTTAAAAATATGTATATACAATTTCCGGTAATTTCTGAACAAACAGAAATTGCTGATTACCTTGATCATAAATGTGGTGAGATTGATAGACTCGTTGAAAGCAAACAGCAAATAATAAAGCAACTTGAAGATTATAAAAAATCTATAATTTACGAATACGTTACAGGAAAGAGAGAGGTGTAAAGTTTGAAAAAGAGCAAAAGAAGCAGAAGATATAGAGCAATGCACATAATAATATTAATCTCAATAATAATAGTTTTGATTGCACTCATAGTTGATTATTTCGATATCTTAGAAATAATTGGAATAGATTTTAAAAATCTAAATTTGGATTTTTGGAATATATTTGTGCCAAATTCTATAGTTATAGTTACTGCAATTGTTACTTTCTTTTTAATAGAGAAACGAAACTATGAAAAAGAGAGAATGGGAGATTATATCGGTAAAGTATTATTGAAAGAAATATATACAAGCTACTCTGTACACATTGATATGTTTGAGAGATTGTTGGAAAAATATGATGATAGACCACCTTTGTCCACGGATATGGAAGGAAAAATACAAGATCTTGTATTTAGTGAAGACAAACTTGTTACAGAACAATTGCGTGACGCCCATATTAGTAAGGAAGAATACGAGGCATATAATGAGATAAAGAAAAAACTTGGGCTTTGGATTTTTATGTTAAGTCGACCAAATGCTAATAAAGAAAATGATGTAGTCGATATAAATGAATTAAAAAGTAAAATTAATAAAGAAAAAAATGAATTGAAAAATAAGATTGAAAGGATATAATTCTGACTGAAAGGCTATTAAGTAGGCATAGAGCAATTATCTGTATATATAATGCCTTTTTCAAAACTATAATAAGTGGTCAACTTGAAAAAGGTATGAAAAAATTTTTTTCTAAAGAACGCTTGACAGATTAGTAATGATGTTGTATAATAGAGTAAATAAAAAAAGACAAGACTAATATCTCCTAAATATAAGTCTTTAAAAAATATAATGAATAGGAAGTGATAACTTGGATATATGTAGATATGAATCTTTTGAAAAATTTTGCGAAATGTTGTTTCTTAAGCAAATTACTTTAACAGCTCCTGAAAGTTGGGTTGACGGATACGAAAACTATTTGTTACAACTAAGTAAGAACAAAGAGGATGAAACAAGAATGCGTGATATTATTAAAAGAAATAAGAAAGTTAGTGATGACGACGCAAATGAAATAATCAAGTTTATAAAATCAATTTGTTCAAATACGAGGTGCAAGTGTTTTTCAAAAAGTTTTGATGCCGAACAGATGTGGCACGCTTATAAATTCAACAATCAAACAATATTATGGAAGACAACAACTGAAAAAATAGAGAAAATAAATTATGAGTTTGACACGCAAGAAGTAAAATATGATTTAGAAGAAAAAGGATTGAATTCATTATTAAATTTAACTGGTTTTATCAATAATCAACCGTGTATAAGGAACGACTTTGAATTTTTTTCTCATAAACTAAAAAGATATTCATATGAAGATGAATTAAGGGTTATTCATACGAAAGCATATAAAGAGGGAGAAAAAGTCATTTACAAATTCCCCATTAAATGTTCATTAAATGAATTTATTGACGGTGTAATGGTACACCCTTTAGCAAAAGAAGAATTTGTTAAAACGGTTGAGCAAATCTGCAAAGAGTTTGATATTAA
>CADBRR010000158.1 GCA_902797145.1 uncultured Eubacteriales bacterium
AATGTGTAAATGCCTTGTACTAATCAAGGCATTTTTTTGTACTTTTTTTCTGTTTATTGACATGAAAAAAAACTTGTGCAATAATAATAATATATTTTATATTATTTTTAAGGAGGACAAAAATGATTAAGCATAATAGAATTTTTGCGATTTTGCTTGCTTTTTTTGTTGCAATTTCGGTCGTGCCTACAACGTTGTTTGCTGAGGCAGATTTAAACCTAAGTATTGCATTGTCCGGTAATAAAGGAGCAGTTATAACAGCTAATAAAAATATAACAGCTTCAACAGGCGATACAAACCTTATTACCGTTTCAACAGATGGAAACAGTGCTGTTGTTACAGCTAAGAGCGGTGTAGAAGGTATTGCTAATGTTATAATTACTGATGGCAGCACGACAAAAAAAGTGCAGATACCTGTAGGTTATACGACATTTGAATTCAATGGTGATACACTTACGGTATACGAAGGTAGTGATGATAAGTATGAAATTTCAGGCATCAATACTAAAGACGAGGAATATCTCGTTGGTGATGCAAATTATGATTTGCCAGTAACAACAGATGAAGATGGCAATCAGGTATATGAAAATTCTGATTCATACAAAATTAATGTTGGTATCAAGAAAAAAGGTGGCAACTATGTATTTACAGGTAAATCAACAGATATGACTATTACTGTAAAAAAAGAAGCAACTAATACTGCTTATCTCTATTTTGCAGGACTTGATCTTTCCTCATCATTTACAGCGCCTTTGACAATTAAAAAAGATAGCACTTCAAATGTAGTCCTTAATGTACTTGGCGGATTCGAGAACAATCTGTCAGACAATGATTTTAATAATGCTGATAAATACGGTGATCCTACTGAAGATGGAGGAAATGGAACGAATACTGCATATGCTGAATCAGCGGTAATTAAGGGCAAAACAGCAGCAAACCTTACGATTGAAGGTTCAGGTACACTTAACATAAATTGTAAGTCAAAGAACGGCATTAAAGTTGGTACTTCAGGTTCGCTTACAATTAAAAATGTAACATTAAATGTATATTCAACTGATAATGGTATTTCATCGGATAACACTATGAATATAGAATCGGGTGCTATTTATGTTCAATCAACAAGCGATGCTATAAGGTCAAATCCAGATACAGTTGATGCTGCAAATGGACTTGCAGGTAATATAAATATTTCGGGCGGTAGAATCTCTTTAGTCGCTGGCAGTGATGGCATTCAGGCATCACAAGACATTACTATTTCTGGTGGCACATTTAACATTAAAACAGGTGCAGGATATAATGACAGATCATTTAATGGAAATACAATGAGCTGTAAGGGTATAAAAGCATCGAATAATACTGATGATTCGTCTGATACTTCAACTGCTACAAATAAGATAACGATAAGCGGTGGTACATTTAATATGAATACTGCCGATGATGCTATCCATTCCGATAATGACCTCGTAATTACAGGCGGTAAGTTTGTAATTTTTACGGGAGATGATGGAATACATTCTGACACTACTATGACAATTGGTGAACAGAATGCAAGCAATGATTTGATTAATATCAGAATTGAAAGTTCATATGAAGGTATTGAATCGGGAAATCTGTACTTCTATTCAGGAAATTACAGAATCTTATCTTCTGATGATGGCATTAATGCAGCAGGCGGATCTGATGCATCAGATAATCCTGGCGGTGGCTTTAACCCATGGAATCCAGGTGGTCCTGGCGGCGGACATGGAGGACCTGGAGGACCAGGAGGCCCCGGTGGTGGTGGAGGAAATTACAGCATAAATATTTATGGCGGTAAGTTCTTTGTTAATACTTCAAGCGATGGACTTGATTCAAACGGTGGAATTTCCGTTGTAGGCGGTGAAGTTCTCGTATGGGGAAATCAGTCTGGCGGAGATGGTGAACCTCTCGATTGTGATGGATCTCTTGTTATAAAGGGTGGTACTGTGTTTGGTGCAGGATCAAGGCAAATGGTTACGACACCAACAAATAGTCAGACATATAAGACTTATACTCAGTCAATTACAACTGGAAGAACAATTAATGTTAAGAACGGTTCAACAACTGTATTTAACACTAAGGCGCTTAAATCTGCAAACTATGTTATTTATTCTTCTCCGAGTATGACTTCAAGCTGGACGATTACGGTTGATAGTTCTGCACTTATAAACGATGAAACAGTTGAAACAGTAACACCTGTTCAGCCTTCACCTAATGACCCTGTTGATACTCCTTCAACTTTTGAAGTAACATTTATTGATGGTGTAACTGGCGAGATATTAAGAATTTCAAATGTAAAAGCAAATACTATAATAACTAACTTCCCAACTCCGGAAGAACATAGGGGATATGTATTTAACAAATGGAATTATGATGGAATGCCTGTTACAGAGAGCATTACAATTACTGCGCTTTACTATGCACTTGGTGATGCAGATATGAATTCAATCCTCAATACATATGATGCATCTGTTGTACTTATGTATGTTGCAAAATTGAATGAAATGACTGAGGAACAACTCAAAGTTGCTGATATTACCGAAAATGGTAATGTTGATGCAGACGATGCAACGATGATTTTGAGAACATTGGCAGAGTTCTAAAATAAATTGGCTATCGGGTTTAACCCGATAGCCATAATTGTAATTATTTTTTATTAATAATTATTTTGAACTCATTCTCACCAATGTAATCGAGATTCTTACGTGCATATCG
>CADBRR010000159.1 GCA_902797145.1 uncultured Eubacteriales bacterium
ATGAAGAAAACCTTAGCAATTCTTCTTGCGGTTATGATGGTAGTATCACTTATGCCCCTTTCCGCAATGGCAGAAGGTTTTGAAGCTCTTGCAGCTTCTATTGGCACACAGTCGGTACAGGGTCAGCCATCAGTTGGAACAAAAGCTCCCGGCGATAAGATTTATCCCGAGCCTGTTGCAGGTTCAACAGCTATCAGCAATTCAACACAGCTTGTAAATGCAATGAAGTCAAAGTCAGGTAATTATCATTTGACAGCTGATATTAACATGAACGGCGTATCTATGGTTCCGACAACATTTAGCGGTATCCTTGATGGTCAGGGTCATACAATTTCAAATTTGACTATTGACGATAGTGGATACGCTGTAAGTGGTTTTATAACTAAACTCACAGGTACAATTAAGCATGTCACATTCACATCACTTACAATTACAGCGGACTCAGTTGTTGGTGGTATTGCCGGTGTAAACAAAGGTACTATTCAGGATGTTCATATCATTGAAGGTGATATTGAATCACTTAAGTTCTGCTCATCATCAAATCTTAGTAATGTAACGACAACACTTAAGAATTCGGGTATATATCTCGGCGGTTTTGCAGGTGTGAACGATACTACAGGTGTTATTGAATATTGCACACTTGAAGGAACGCTCGTTATGGCTGCAAACACAACATTGACAGCTGAATATAGAATCGTTGGTGGTATGGTAGGCGGTAACTTCGGTAAGTTGCAGTATAATGCATCACTTGATTCTTGCTTCGGTGGTAATAACTGTGTATTCGTTGGTGGATTTGTAGGACATCTTGCAGGCGGTTCGGTTGAAAACTGCTATCAGGAATATAATACGAATGGTAATGGTATTTATGCATATCAGGATCCTGCATATTCAGTATGTTACGATGCAGCTGGAACAAGTGTAAAGAATTGTGGCGTGTATACAAACGGTCTTGATATCCTCAGTTGGCAGTATTCAAACAGCGGCTATCATACAACAAACAGTTATACAAAGAATACTACATTCACAAATTATTATTGTGATGGTATCTCAGATTACACAACAAACTATACAAAGGCTAAGTTCACAAACGGTTCATTGCCTTCAGGTTGGAGTTCAAGCGATTGGACAGCAACAAGCGGCGATTATCCCAGACTTATCTCGTGGCTTGATAAGTTCGGCATAATCGAAGGTGGTAATGAGCATATAGTAACATATGCACTTAAAACAACAGGTGTTGGATCATTATCAGGTAATTTGACAGAAAACGTTGAAGATGGCGAAAAGCCCACAACTGTTCCTGAAACAACAAATACATGGAAGTATGTATTCGATCATTGGGAAAATGCAAACGGTCAGACAGTTGATCCTACAACAGTAGTAATTACTGATGACACAACATTCTATGCTGTATTCACAGATAACCCCGAATTCGGTAAAATTTATACATTAGCTCAGCTTCAGGATGTAAGAAATTATCTCAGCGATAATTTCCAACTTATGAATGACATTGATTGTTCATCTGTTTCAAGCTTCGTTCCCCTTGGAACTTTTAACGGTACACTCAATGGTAATGGTCATACAATCAAGAACCTTAAATATTCAAATGCAAATTCAGGTTATGTAGGATTATTTGCACAGATTGGTGCTTCAGGTAAGGTTTCAAATCTTATAATTGAAAGTGCACAGTATACAGCAGCAGCTCTTGTAGGTCCTCTTGCAGGTTTGAATAGGGGTACTATTGAAAATGTACAGATTGTTGCTCCTACAGTAAGAGCAAGCAGTTATATTGCACTTACAGATTACGACAGCGCAATCAACGGTTTGTATGCAGGCGGTATCGTTGGTGTAAACCTCTCAACAGGTAAGATCATCAACTGCGCAGTAACAAATGTTGACGTAGAATGCTACGGCGTAAACGGCGTAATGCTTACTTGCTACGGTGGTGTTGCAGGCGCAAATGCAGGTACAATCGAAAAGACATATGTTGATGGCGGTAGAGTTTATACAACATATACAACAAATGTAAATATTCCTGTAACAACTTGTGGTGGTATCGTAGGTCACCAGAAGGGTACAGTACAGAACTGTTATGTAACAAACCTCACAGTTCGTGGTATGGCACAGGTTGGTGGTATCGCTGGTTTGAACACAGCAAGCGGTAAGGTTATCAACTGTGGTACATGGGGCGCAATGTATCTTGGCAAC
>CADBRR010000160.1 GCA_902797145.1 uncultured Eubacteriales bacterium
CTTTATCCTCTCTTTCTATTAAATAATTTAATCAACAGCGATCCAAAGACCACAATGGCATTCCCCCGCCTTGCTATTTTCTACCTGATTTCTAAACTCTTTACACCTACATTTTGTATCTTCGTTTTTTACAATCGAACATGGGCAGTAACCATTGTTCTCCCTAAGACGCCTTTTAATTTCTTCTGCGTATTCTGTATCTGGGTTTTGAATAATTTTCATAACTACACACTCCTCTATATTAACAGATTTTTTCTGCGTATTGATTTGATGAAGCAAGATAAACACCGAGCACGTCATCATATTTCTTTGTTTGGTTCGGAATGAATCTACCAAATTTTACTATTATATTTCTAAGTTGTTTCAGTTCTTCAATTCTATGAGAAATTTCTTCTTTATAAAATCCAGTATAAATTATAATCGGATCGTTTTTATTATAATTAAATCTAAACTTAGATATAAAATTAAATAACTCAGAAAACTGTTCAAACGGTTCGAGTCCTCCGAACACAATCGCTTTTGTGATAGGGTTATTTACATATCTTTTTATGATGTCATCATCAGAAACTGTTTTAGCATCCAGTTTAGCGAGGGAGCTGTTTTGACAACAGCCCACTCCGCTTTCCTTGTCACACTTAAAGTCACAAACACTCGTACATATATACATTGATGGATGCTTATAGTTTACGAAATCCTCATCTATAAGTCCTTTTATTTGCATTACTTTTTAACCTCGTATGATTTACTGCATTATTCCATCGTTAGCCAAGACATTCATCCAGCGTCTTTTATCAAATTCCTTCTTACGAATCTTCTGGAAGCTACTTGTCGGAGTGTAAAAGCCGACAACTCTTGTGTATGTATCAGCTATAGGTTCTCCGCATATCGGACAATGATTCTCGCTTATAAATGCGTGCTTATGTTTGCATACGCTAATCTTTGTTGTAAAAGCAAAGTAAATAACACCTTGTGATGCTACATAATTTAGCATATCCCATGCTGTTTCTTCGTTAGGAAAGCGATTTTCTATGTCAATATGTGCAATACAACCGCCACCACACTTCTTATCAAACAAAGATCCGAGTCTACATTTTTCCTGAAGAGTACACTTCTCCATAAGCGGTATCCACTGATTTGAATAGATAAAGTATTTATTCTGTTCAAACAAGAGATTATCAGCTTGGCAAATAACGCCCGCACAGTTTTCTGCCGGAATCATTTCGAGATTAAATGTAAAATCGCATTCAAAATGATCCTTCACATCGTTAATAACATCAAGTATTTGGGTCGCAAATTCGACAGCTTCATCTGAATAACTCTTGCAGCCTATCTCATCAGTATCAATAAGCCCGAATAAGTCCATTACCTCATACATGCCGATGCCACCGATAGTACAAAACTGCTTATCAAGCTCAACCGCTCCATCCTGATAATTCGGCAATAATCCTTTTTCGATATTTCTCTTTATAATATGCCTCATTGAAGCAAGTGCTTTACAATCAAGAAGTACACGTTCTCTTAAAAGTTTAAGATACTTTTCCTTATTCATTTTGCTTTCATATGCAATTCTTACAAGGTTTATTGTACTTACTCTACAAGAACCAACTGATAACGCTGTACCCCCAATTGAATTAATAAAGGCGTCAAGTTTCTGAGTGTCTGACAACAGTCGACAGTTATGTGTATGTACGCCATTAGCAAGCATAAATACTGGCTCATAATCATCTAATACTTCTAAGCAGTAGCTTGTTGCTGAACGCTTTGGCAATCTGTGAATTGCTTTTATCTTAAACCAGAAATTATTTTCGCCAACAATGTAGACATCTTTTCTTTTCGTCTTACCTGACGGTGTATACCATCTTATTGTATAGCAGGTATTTTCGCCAAGCCTATTATTTCTGTTATCCTCCGCTACTGTAGTAGGTATGCCCATAGAAGAGAACAACGTGATAAGGGAATTTTTCAAGGGCAGCGAGCTGGTATAAATACGGTTGCTATTTCCGCCATCAGTTGTGTATAAGCCATCTATAATGCCTCTGCGAAAATCTAACGAACAAGTAAGCGCTTTATAATTGATAGATTTGTTTAGCGCATTATCCCCGTTTACAAACTGCATGATAAGTCCTTTGAGATATTCAGAATTAACATTAACATTAACACAACTTGTTTTTCCGCTAATCCCGCTAACAAGCTCTGTTTGTGTAAATTTCGCCCCAAAGTGAGTCGTGCAATAAGATTTTAAAAATTCAATATCGTCGCTGTCAGTTACTGGGTTAAGGCTAAATGTAACTTCATATGAATTTCTATAGCTACCATCGCCAAGAAACATACCGATGAGTTTACCATCTTCATAGGACATATTGTTATTTCCTTTAAACGGAATAAGTGTATACGGTAGATAGTCATCAGTTGTTAAATTCTTCGTTTGTACATATTCCTTACCATACGCCTTATTCAAATGATTTGCAGTTGTCTTAATTCTTGCTCCATTAACTAATTCAATCTCATATTCGATAGGAATATCAAACTTGTTGATATTGCAAAGAATTTCATTACCATTACTTAAAACTTTTATTGGACGACCGCCATCTCGTTTGTTATTGTGGTATAGTTCACTTAAAGGCGATACCTTGTATTCTTGATAAAAATCGCTCCAGTATAATATGTCTGTGTCGCCACTGAGCGGACAATTCGATAACACACCTACATTATCGCTTACAAAGAAATTGCTGTCAGACCAGCGGATATTATGATTAGAGCACCATCTTGCGAAATCTTCATCAACGAAATGCTTGTTTTGATAAAGCAAAGAGTATGTAAGTACGGGATATGTAAACATATTTACTTCTCTGATTTCGCTAACAACTTCCATAAATGTTTTCTGGCATTCAATTAAATCCTCAATATGGTCTATCGCAAGCGTTCCGTCAGGGAATACAACCCCGCCAAAAAGTGATTCAAGATATGGTCTGTCAAAAATACTTACATTTGTAAATGCAGATTGGTCGATACGCAAAAACGGCTGGTTTAATCTGTAGATAAGCTTTTGAAACTGCTGTCTCAGATAGTAATCAGGGTTTTTCATGTAATACCCATTTTCCGAGTCTAACTTCCAGAAGTACCATGCCCATATTAAAACGTTTGGCATTCCCACAGCGCCCGACTGACGATTACTTAAGAATGAAACAAATTCTATAACATCATCGAGATATGTAGTAAGATGTTTTGGCGGCTGATTATTGTAATTATCAAGGAAGAAAAGTCCCTCATTTGCGAGCTTTGTAAAGTCGTTTGCCCAGCAATAAGGAAAATAGCTTGCCGTTGTACTATCGTTAAGATAGAAACCTCTGCTGAACTCCTGCTCAAGCCATTGCTTTGCGGTGCGAAGCCCCCACTGTTTCTTTATCTCAACAAAGATTTTATTCAATCCAAATAGTTTATCTTCACTCTTTGCTTTTTCTGTCATAAAGCTACGAATGTCTTTGTGGTTTGCATTAGCATTCGGATCAATGCTTGAATCTGCAAGGGTTTCCTTATCAACAAAATTGTCAATAAACTCTGAAAAATCAAGTTGACTTGGATGTAATCCGTTTATATATTCGAAGTCCTCACCGTACTTTTCTTTTAATTCCTCAAGACATCGTTCAAAATCTTTTGAAAGTTTCAAATGTATTTCCATAATTTCCTCCTTATTTATTGTTGATTAACCCATTTAATAGCTTCTGTAAAATCAAACAATTCGTTATTGATTTCTAACACGGGGACACTTGTGATTCCTTTGCTGAGCATATCTTCTACAGAATTGTTTTCTTTGTACTCGATGCCATGTTCTTTTAATTTTCTTTCAAGAACTTGACACCTTGGACAACCTGTTGAATATAAAATAATAATATTTATATTAATCACTCTC
>CADBRR010000161.1 GCA_902797145.1 uncultured Eubacteriales bacterium
AATGGATGTACTTATTCGAGAAGGTGCAAGTGTAATCGGGGAGGGTTATGTATGCAACGTATTGACACGCCAGATTATAAGAAGGTTAAAAGAACAAGGATACATTTTAATAATCGATGAGTTCGATGGCGAACTTGTGACGAAATACGACTTAAATAAATGTTGGTTTGCAGATAAGGGAAATTTCTCCAGTCACATCAAAAATTGGTGTGCGTTTAACGAAGAAAAAATGATTGCAAGAATGCCCGAGGAGAAGATTCCGGATAATTGTGCAAATGCGATATACACACGAGATTTGGAACTGATAAGACTAAATGATAAAGATGATAATGTTCTTGAACCTTACTTCCCCGTATGCGAACGATTTTTAAACGCATTTAAAGATGTGTTTATTCTGACATATATGTTTGAAGCACAGGGAATTTATCAGGTAATGAAGATTTATGATATCCCGTATGAGCATATAGGGATTGAAATCGTCAATGATGGAAAATTCAACAACTTATATGGTATGTATCGTTTCGGCAAACCAAACGGATATATCCCTGACTATTACTATAATTTAGATAAGCTACTCACAATCTGCCAGGACGAAGAAATAAACAAACTCGGAGAAGACGATCAAGTTTTGACGATTGATTGGTTTGATAACAGCATATCGGGGCTTGACAAGCTTATTGAATACAGAAATAGATATGTTTATAACGGTACGGGTACAGGGACATGGACGACATTCCAAGAATCTCATGCTACATGCCGACAATCACCGAAATTAAAAATGGCAACAGGTTCATTCTCACGATGTCCTGACTTTATAGGTCTTGATATCAGAAATACGCTTCATTATGGTAATTTTGAAAGGCTGTTTTTTGCTGCGAACTTATATAGATCCGAGTATGTAAAGCAAGTCTGCCAAAAGTACGGAATAGATTCAAGAGATGACGATTATATTACATCAATATTGGTACAGCTAATATGGCGCACAGCTATAAGACACGGCGAGCCGGTCGAGGTATGTATTCCCAGTAAGAGAATGCGAGAATTGCTTGAAAAGTGGATTAAAAAGTTCCATATATGCTGAATTTGATGAAAAATTAAATAATGATATTCTGCGGTTTGATAAAGCCGCATGATGACATAGCCAAGCCTGTATTCCCCTCAGGTTTGGTTTTTTTTATACCAAGCTCTTGCTATAGGCGAGGGCTTTTAATTATGTACAAAGAAAGAGAGGCGTAAGATGTACTGTGCGTATATTACAACTATTAAAGAACTAAGAAAGCATAGCAACGCTGATAGGTTGCAATGTGCAACTATCTTTGGAAACAATGTAATTGTTGACCTGAACTGTTATGTGGGGCAAAAAGTTATATATTTTCCGGTCGACGGTCAGCTTAGCGAGGATTTTGCAAGAGAAAATGATCTTATAAGAATAAAAGATGAAAACGGTAACAATGTCGGAGGTTATCTCGATCCCGACAAACGCAATATAAAAGCATTGAATATGCGTGGCGAACAGTCGGATGGTCTCGCTCTTCCTGTTGAGGTTTTAAGTAAATATACAAACATTGATAAACTCAAAGATGGTGAGCAGATTACCATCTTGAATGGTTACGAAATTTGCAGAAAATATATTCCAAAGAGAAATAGGGTTCATCACACTCAAACGACAACAGGCAAGACAAGAAAGAACCGCAAGGATGATGAAAATATTACATATCCGTTCTTTGTTGAACATATCGACACGGCACAGCTTGCATTCAACGAAAAGGCTTTTAAACCCGGAGATACTTGTTACATCACATTAAAAATGCACGGCACTTCTGCAAGAACTATGAATGCTGTCGAGGTAACAACAAAGAAGCGTAATAAAGTCCTGAAAAGGATTTTTGGATTAAAAGACAAGGTGAGTAAGAGATATAAGTTTATCAGTGGCACTCGTCGAGTGGCTTTGAAGGACTGTGGAGACGGAGGTTGGTACGGCAGTAACGCATTTAGAGAGAAATATCATAATTTCTTTAAGGAAAGGCTTCCAAAGGGCGTTGAAGTTTTCTATGAAATTGTTGGTTGGGTCGATGATAATAAAACCATTATGGGTAAATGCTCAAATAAACTCATAAAGGATAAAGAGTTTTCAAAGCAGTATGGAGATGAAACGATTTTCTCTTACGGCTGTAATGTTGGACAGAACGAATGCTATGTATACCGTATGACTCTAACGAACGAAGACGGTTATACCGTTGAAATTCCATGGGAGCAGGTTCAGATTGAATGCGAAAAGATGGGTGTAAAATGCGTCCCCACTTTCGAAAAGTTTATATACACTACATGGGACGACCTTATGGGTCGTGTCCAAAGGTATTATGATGGCGCAGACCCCGTAGGCAAGAGCCATATTAGAGAAGGCGTTGTTGTAAGAATTGACAATAGAACAAGTTTTACAGCATACAAGCATAAGAATTTTTACTTTAAATGTTTGTCGGGTGCTGCGGTAGATTCATTAACTGACAAGCAAATTTCGGATATGGAAGACGATATTATAAGCGAAATGTAAAATAAAATAAGATCTACAATGCAGATTGGTTGCAAAAAAAAAGCAATCACTTCTTGCTGACAGCAGAAGTTTGAAAATGGTAACTGTGCGTCTCGATTCACGGTCTTCGCCATTTTATTTAATGCCGCCATCACAAGATGGCTTATTAAATAAAATGTGACCGTAAATCTCGACGCAGTGCCTCGGCATATTCTTATAACTTGAATACGGATTGTAGATTGACAATATAAGTTTATGTTTAACAAGGAGGATTTTTAAATGGTATCTAACGCAACATTACTACAGTATCTTAATAGCGAAGAAACGCTAAGATTGCGAGAAGCTTTGCTGTCCAATATAAGAGAGGAAGCTGCAAAGGAAAATAAATCAAAAAATCAGCTATCAATCATCAAGAAAATGTTCACCGGCGTTAAAGACAAAGAGAATGTGTATAATCTTCAGCAGGTTGGTTCAGATGGGAAATACTATTACATAGACGGCTTTAGATGTTACAGAAGTGTGAAGAATTTTGGGTTTACGGATAATCCCAATCCGTTAAAGGGTTTGGAAAAGTACTTTGAGTATTCCAAAGATTTTACAACAGAGATAAATATAGATGACTTAAAGACATTTTGTAAGGCACACCCCAAAAGGTCGAAGGAAAAACGAGTAACATACATAATAAAGCTTGATGATGACTTATTCGAGGGGTTCAACCCGCATTATCTTTTAGAAGCAATACAGTTTACAAACAGTTCTGTATTGAATATTGAAAAGAAAACATCAAGCACGACTGATTTTGAAAATTTAGGAGTGATGTATTGCAGTAACTTAGATGGAACTTCTGAATGCGTACTGCTTCCTATACATTTGACAAAAGGAAGGGTTGATGAATTTATAGCCAATGGATACAAAAATGTTTAAAAGACAAGCTTGATATATATTAGCCCAGACGAAGCTAAGCAAAAAAAGAAACGAGGATAATGGATAAGAAATTAAAGAGGCGTTAAAAACAAATTGCGGTGGCGGAATAGGTAGACGCATAGTGTAGTCCTGAAGAGGAAACAAGTTCCGACGTGTAGATAGCGGTTTTAAATTTGACGAGGGCATTGGGATATATTTATAAAAGATATATGGGGAACTGGTGCTTATGCGAGGTGCAAATCCTCGCCCGCAATTTTTAATAAATAATTTAAGGAGTGATAATATGGACGAGAAAATTAAAATACCAACGATTAAAACCAGAAAAATCAGGATACCAACAATTACAATTATACTTGTTTTATGTATAATGGTTTCTGTTTTAATTCGTCTTTCTTCGTGTTCAAGCATTGGACTTGTAAGTGGTACTAATAAAGAATTGGCTGATTTAACTTACAAGTTCGATTATGCTTATATTCGATTAACTGATGATGTTATTGTGCAAGGGAATGTTCAGTCGTGGCTCGATTATGACGACTCCGATATGGTTCAGGTTACTATCGACAGTAAAACGTATTATACGCACGGTTCGAATATCGTACTTGTTGCAGAGAAAACAAAGTAAGAAATCAAATATTTACAGAAAGGAAGATAAATGCGTAATAACATTGGATTATTCAGAGGAAAAAGTTTAGATAATGGAGAATGGATTGAGGGGCATTATTTTTTAGATGAAATTACAGATGATGAATGTTACATTGTTGTGGCCAGCTACCCCGCAATTCAAACGAATCGTGATGTCAACTACTGTTTTTCCTGTAGTACTTACCATATAGACCCTGAAACGCTGGGAGAGTTCACGGGCTTGACAGATGTGAACGGAAGAAGAATCTGGGAAGGAGATATCGTTAAAGGATCATGGGATACAACACTCGTTATTTACTATGATACGTGTTATCTGCAATTTAGAGCAGAGGAAAGTGGCGGATTTTCACGAGAGATAGATTACTACGGTCTTAATAAACTTGAAGTGATTGGCAATATTTACGAAAACAAGGATTTAATTCCCGATGGCGTACACCAGTGCTTTAGGCGTAAACGAAAAAAATAATAAATAAAAAATAGAGGTGTTACATGGATATTATAGGTAAAAAGTTTGGCAGACTCACAGTAATTAAAAATGATCCAAACAAAAAGGGCTATGTAGTTTGTAAGT
>CADBRR010000162.1 GCA_902797145.1 uncultured Eubacteriales bacterium
CTACAGATACTACATTCCCTGTTGAATCGTAACTGAAATACAAAGATACATTTGTTCCTGCATATGTCAGTCCGTCCATTCCCATTAACAGACTTCCATTATAGTAATAATTTATTGTATGTCCGTTTATGGTTTTCTGCGTCCTAATTCCATTCTTATCATATGAATAGGTATATGTATTTGTTCCGCTTGTTACGGTATTCAACTGCTTTCCATACCATGTCAGGTTCTTTCCCTGATATGATATAGCATTTCCCATATTATCATATGATATGGTTTTTTCTACCTTATTTGATTTCACGCCTGTTGTGCTTATATCATATGATGTTATCTTTGTCAGCTTATCCGTCCATGTACTATCTCCATATGCATAGTAGTATGCTTTATTCGGGTATGGATATTCTGTCGGTCCTCCGTTTGAAGATTCCGGTGGTACATATACTGTTCCTGTTACATACGGATATATATATTTTGCTGTTATATTTCCGAAACTATCGTATTTATACCCTATTCTATAGCTATCACTATTACTGCTATAGTCGGTATCTTCATATTTCATCATCTCTCTTTTCAATTGATTCATTTCATCATATGAATATACGACTTCGAATATTTTTATATTTCCTATATACTTTATGATTTTTGTTATGTTGCCATTTCCATCATAAGTATAGTTATACTGTTCATCACCTACTTTATATGTCCCTACAAGCGATGTTGTTCTCTGTGTACTGCCTGTTTTATTTACATATGTTATATTTACATTGGCATCTGTATAGGTAAGATTATAGCTTTTACTTGTTAATCTGCCTATTGCATCATAGCTATTTGTTATAACTTTACCATTGTTTAATGTTGTTGTCAACGGCTGATTTTAGTTTTCCGATGGTCAAAACCATAAGACCATCGGAAATTATATTGTTTCGATTACTTCGCTCGATGCAATATTATTATCGAATATTTCCGAGCTCTTGTATAATAATTTATACATCGGCATAAACTATTATGATAAATAATCGTTTTATAATTGTTTACATTTATTAAATAAGCTGCAAAGGCACTCATCGAGATTTTCATACCTGTCAATTATATTGAATTTATCCGTATCGGTAATAACGGTTTCATTGTTCTCAGTATTGATATAAATATATTTACGCTCAGAACCTTCCATTTCAATAGACCCAGCTTTTAATAAGCCGTCCGGACGGCCTTTTAGAGTACGCAAATCATCCGTAATTAAATCAAAAGGCATAGTAAGCAGTTCAGGCGTTGCTATCATACGAAGTTCCAATGTTTGAAATCCATTTATCGCTATTCCTATATGAGCTAATCTATATTCTCTTATATAATAAGGTCTTAAAAATAGTCTGCAACCGTTTGCATAGCGATAAAATTGATAAAGCTGCTCCGGAAACTTTCTCTTGTACAGGTTTATATGCTCGTCCAATATTTCCTTTTCAAGCGGCTTAAATACTTCATGCTTTGAAACTAACGGTTTTCCTGCATTTACACCGAGCAACAGTGTACCGGTTTTCTGAACTTCAGAATCATCACGATATTGTTCTTTAAGTTCATCAATAAGTTCAAATATTTTCATTATTTTTATTCCTTTCTGCGTTATTTAATGAAACGCTCGCTTGTAACATTTCTCCAGTTTCCCCCATGTGCAAGAAAATGATCTTCTATCGTTAAAAACTGAATATTATAGGGATTGCCTTTTAATTTAGTATATCTGCTTACGCTATACATATGATGCCCTACATATCCTTTCACCCTTCCGGTTTCTATAAGTTCTTGAATTTCTTGCTCACTCCACGGGTATCTTAATCCATAACCATTTTGTTTTACAAACTCACATTCTAAGTCCCACGCTTTTTTTACAGCATATCCCCTGCTATATCCTTCATACTTTGATATACTCTCAGGTGGTATAAAATCAGCATAAACATTATTTGTTATTCCTGCTTGAGTTGAGCTTCCTGTTTCGAATCCATCAGGAATCGTTACATCAGGACAATTAGGAGTATCATTTGTTCCACTTTGTGACGAGCTTACACTAGAACTGCCGCCACCGCCATACTCAGCAGACTTACCATCTGTCTGCTGTCTTCTTTTATCAAAAGGTAGTGGCCATCGTCCATCTTCATCAACTCTATTCACCGGATTATTCAAACAATACGCATACGCATTATGTCCGATTATTCCTTGTCCGGTGGACAGATATACATCAGATGATATGAATCTACCAAGCTCTGGATCATAGTAACGGCTTTGCAGATAG